>JAOUFP010000051.1 GCA_029858145.1 Nitrospirota bacterium
CACCGAATGAGGTATTTCTTCAGAAGTATTTTCGACAATCTTCTCCCTGATGATTTCCGAGACCATGAATCTTTCCATCTGGTCGGTAACGAGGTCATCGCCGTAATATTTGGGCCCGAAAGGAAGATATTCCAGCACTTTCATGAGAAAGAGATCCACGCCGTCATTTTTAATGGCTGATACCGGAATAATTTCTTTAAAATGAAACATATTCCGGTAAGCATCAATGTGAGACAATATCTCCGGCTTTTTAATCTTGTCTATCTTGTTAAGCAGGAGCATTACCGGCTTATCTATGCTTTTGAAAGATTCAGCAATATCCCTGTCTTTGTCAACGGCATAAGGTTCGGTAACAAAAACAACCAAATCCATCTCTCTCAAAACTTCCCTTGCGGTCTTGACCATAATACTTCCGAGTGCATGTCCAGGCTTGTGGATACCAGGGGTATCCACAAAAATAATCTGCGCGTCAGGATAGTTTTTTATTCCCAATATCCTGTTTCTCGTAGTCTGTTGCCTGTCAGCAACGATGGCGATCTTTTGCCCCAGGACGACGTTGAGAAGCGTTGACTTCCCGACATTAGGCCTGCCCGTAAACGAAACATATCCGGAACGAAAAGACTCCTTCACCTAACCCTGAACTTCCAGTTTGCTTAATGCTTCCCTGATTCTTTCAATGCCTTTCCTGATATCCTCCAGAGAAGTCGCATAGGAAAGCCGTATATAATCGTCATCTCCAAAGGCTTGACCGTGTACCAGTGCAACCTTTGCCTCTTCAAGGAGATAAAGAGCTAGATCACCTGATGAAGATATCGTCTTATCTCCGTACCTGCGCCCGTAAATCCGGGATGTGTTCGGGAACGCATAAAAAGCACCTGAAGGCATCGCACAACTGATATGATCCAAGGCAGAAAGTTCACTCACGATGTAACGTCTTCTTTGATCAAATTCTCTGAGCATTTCATCAATGAAATCCTGAGGACCGGTCAGGGCTTCAACAGCAGCCTTCTGAGTAATGGAAGTGGGGTTGGAAGTTGATTGACTCTGAATATTCGTCATTGCCTTTATGATATCAGCAGGTCCCGCGGCATATCCCAATCTCCATCCGGTCATTGCATGCGATTTAGATAATCCGTTCACGACAAGGGTTTTCCCCTTCACCTCATCTCCCAGCGACGCTATGCTTACATGTCTGGCACCATCATAAATGAGCTTCTCGTAAATCTCATCAGAAATAATATAAAAATTATGTTTGACAGCCAATTCCGCTATTTTACCAAGGGTTTCCCTATTGTAAATCATACCAGTCGGGTTGGAAGGTGAATTCAGGATAAGGGCTTTTGTCTTTTTTGTCACCGCGTTTTCGAGAACTTCGGGCCTGATCATGAATGAGTCTGATTCAAATGTCTTGACAATAACGGGAGTCGCATCATTGAGCAATACCTGGTCAGGATAAGACACCCAGTAGGGGGAAGGGATTATGACTTCATCTCCAGGCCCGTACAATGCCTGCGCAATATTATACAGACTGTGCTTGGCGCCACAGGATACTATTATTTCCTCCCTGTTATAAGAAAGACCGTTGTCGCTTTTAAACTTCTCTATGATCGCGTCCTTAAGAGCATCGATGCCGCCCACCGGGGTATACTTTGTAAATCCGTCTTTCATAGCCTTCACGGCTGCTTCCTTTATATGCTCCGGGGTATCGAAATCAGGTTCCCCCACTCCAAAATTGATAACATCAATGCCTGAAGCCTTCATTGCCTTTGCCTTGGAATCTATTGCAAGGGTCGGTGACGGCTTAATCCTTGTGGCTCTTTGAGAAAGCATAAAAATTCCTTTCTTGCGTTTTTTTTATTTTAAAACATTTATTATTGTTAATAAAAGGGGTAACGTATAGCAACCCGTGATATCTCCGTAATTCTAACCGGATAGCAGGTCTCCTCAGGCATGCCCGCGGGTGAATGCTGTCCGGAGACATTTTTGCATATGCCGGTGAAGAAAGGCATATTCGAAAGAGAACGTTGTATGTTTCCCTGGATATTTTGCGTCGAAAGCAGGGCTCAACAAGCATTCGATTATAAGATACGTTCTGCGGCAGGAGGCACAGAATTCAGGTAAAGCGATGCTTGAACTGTAAAAACGCGGGTCCGCATACATTTTTCTTGCCAAAATAGGGTATAATAGGTAATCATATTTTTGTCAGAGATCAGGCTTTGGTAAACTTTTTACAGGCCTGCCTGCATAGATGTTATGCAATGCGTCTGAATACATGATTGAGGAGATATTTCGCCAATTGGAACCATTGTTATCACCACTTATAATAAAAAATAAGAAGATACCTTTTCCTATCATACAGGGGGGGATGGGTGTCGGCGTATCATTGTATCCACTTGCGGCTGCCGTTGCTAAGGCGGGAGGTGTCGGCATTGTTTCCAGCGCCTGCCTTGACAGGCTTGTATCCAAAAGAACAGGGAAGAAGCATAATACCTACGATGCTACCTATGAAGAGATTTCTCTCGCGAAAGCCTCGGGTGGCTTTGCCGGCATAAACATAATGGTAGCACTTGTCAGAGATTATGAGAACTCCGTCAGGGCTTCAATTGATGCAGGCGCTGACTTTATCATATCTGGTGCGGGTTTGCCTTTGAACCTGCCCGCCATTCAGCCTCCTAAAGATACCGCACTTATCCCCATAGTTTCCTCTGCCCGGGCATTGGAACTGATCTGCAAGAAATGGGAACGGCTGGGCTACAGGCCGGATGCGGTTGTTCTGGAAGGACCGCTTGCCGGAGGACATCTTGGCTTTAAAATCGACCAAATCGACCTCGAATCGAACAAACTCGAAAATCTTTTCCCCCCGGTAAAGGATATGGCCAGAAAATATGGTGATTTTCCGGTTATCGTAGCAGGCGGCATTTATTCTCATGATGATATCGTTCGCTTTATGCAGATGGGCGCGGATGGTGTCCAGATGGGCACACGGTTTCTTGCGACTGAAGAGAGCAGTGCTTCTCCGCTTTACAAAAGGGCGGTTCTTGATGCCAAGGAAGATGATATTATAGTGGCTGACAGGCCTGGATCGCCATGCGGGTTGCCATTCAGGGTAATAAAGCAGTCTCCGATGTATCAATCTTCACTGAAAAGACTCAGACCGCCAAAGTGTGACAAGGGATATGTGCTTTTAAAGGACTCCGAGGGTAAATTCACCCGCTGCTCCGCAAAAGAAAATAACGCAGACTTCTTCTGTATATGCAATGGCCTTCTGAGTTCAGCCGGCTACAACACAGAAAAAGAAGAGCCTCTCTACACTGTCGGAACAAACGCTTCCAGGATAGATAAAATAGTCAGTGTTAAAGCCGTCATGGATGAACTTGCCGGTAAAATACTCGTATCTCCATCCTCATAGCAGGCGATTAGTCTGTTTATACTTTTTTTCTTTATACAGCCGCATCTGTTTCCTGAGCTTCAAATAGAAGAACGGAAACAGCAGTACAATGAACTGAGTGGATAAAAACTCGAAAACACTTATCTCCTCGCCGATCAGTCTTTTTAGCAGAACAAATATATGCCGGCTTACAGAAGTGACTCCTATCCAAAAAAACCCTGTGAGCAGCAGTAAAAAATAGACAAAGATATTTGCTTCCTCAAGCACAAGAGCATAGGAAAGAAGCACAACAAAAAAAATAAATGCGCAGATGGAGACAATTCCCCAGGCTAAATAACTTGTCAATAAGCGGTCAACGTCTCCTTCGCTCATGACGTGCCGTTACAATGCTTCATATTCGGGCCACCGGCTGCAGAAGCCATACTGAACGATGTCGCCCTTCCCCGCACGAGCCCTGCCGCATTCCCCGCTATAACAGATACGAGGTACACAGGAACTGTCACGGCGTAAATAATCGCTGCGCAACTCGATTTTGCAGAATCAAAGAGACACCATCTGATTATCTCCCGGGGGTTCATGTATCTGAATACCTGTTATCCATCATTGCATTTCTGCCCTTGTATATTCAGTACCTTTATGTAAGCCGATTTCCTGAACTCACGAATAATCTCCTTAAGCCTCCTGTTCAAGTCTTTTTCTGTAAGATACTGCTCTATTTCATCACGAACATCATCATAAACTTTCCCTGAAAACATGCTGCTGTTTTCTTCATAATACGTTTCTATCTCTGTTTCAGTCACACGGATAAATGCCCTCACTTTGAGATCTATATATTCCCTGATAACCTCTTCCTGCGTAGGTTCTTCGATGCGGTATTTCTTCGCTTCCCTCAATATCAGCAACCTGTTGATCATGGTATCCAATACTTCCCCGATCGTAATATCAGGGGTTACGCTCAATGTTTTTCTGTACTGATCCTGCAATTCACTGCAGGTAATCGCCTCATCATCTACAAAAGCCGCAACCCGGTCACTGATTATTCCGGCTTTACAGTCTGAAGCGATCATGATAAATAAATATAAAAAGAGGGTTGCAAAAAAAACCAAAATATCTTTACCGAATGCGCCCTGCAGTCTGCATATCCGGAGTTTCATTTTAAAAAGCATGCCCAATGCTGAAGTGTATTTCGCCTTTGCTCTCGCCATGTTCCCTGTTCAATTTTACTCCATAATCAACCCTAAGCGGGCCAACAGGCGTATTGTAGCGCAGGCCGATACCCGTCGTATATCTAAAATCTGCGGGGTCCATATCTTTTACCTTTATCCAAACATAGCCGAAATCAAAAAAAGGTACGAGCGAAAAGCCCTTTCCGATGAATGTCCTCAGTTCCACATTCCCCATAAGAAACGCATTGCCACCGGTTGGATTGCCGTCTCCCCCCTTTGGTCCGAGGGTGTCCTGTTCATACCCCCTGACCGTCGATCTGCCGCCTAAAAAGAATCTTTCCACAAGCGGAAGTTCATCGGTTCCTCCGAATCCGAATGCCAATCCCATCTTGGCAGAGACTGCGAGAACGACTCTCCGGTGAATCCTGTTATACGTGCTGCCGCTCAGTGTGAATTTGGCAAAATGTGACTCTGACAAAAAGAGCGGTGAAGCAATCTTCAGAACAAGACCCGCGAGTATTCCCTCAGAGGGATTAAAAGGGTTATCCCTCGTGTCGTACGCAATCGAAGGTTTCACACTGCTGATCGCAAGGGTGCCGACATCTTCCCGGCTCAAAACCACATCGGGCTGCACATCGGTCGTTCTCACAAGAGAAAACTCATAATATAAATCGGCCTTTACAGAATCGGAAAGCTTCTTTTCAACACCGGCCGATACCGAATATTTTTCGCTCCTGTATCTTGTCTCCCGTTCGGGGATGGACAGCTCCTCCCTGTCTTCATACAAAAAAAATGCCCTTAACGGTAACGGACGGTCCAGAAACCAAGGCTCGTGATACTGCAGCAGCAATCTTTTTTCGAGAGAGCTCAACTCTGTTCTCAATACTACCTTCCGGTTCCACCCCCAGAGGTTCCGGTAGCTCAGCTCGAAAAAGCCTCTGAACTGCTCATAATCCGCGTACCCGAAACCGAATTCGACAGCGCCGGCGTTCCCCTCACGGACGCTAATCAAAATATCTTTTTTGTCTTCACCCCTGTCAATAGGCTCTATTTCAACATCCGTAAACAATCCCAGTTTATACAACTTCTGCCGCTCATTCGCAAGCGTTTTGAAGCTGTAAGGCTCGTTTTCTCTGTGCGTCACCTCACGATTTATTACTTCATAGCGCGTTTGCCTGTTGCCGGTAATGATCGTTTTTCCGAAAAACTTCTTTTCACCTTCGATGACACTAAATGCAACATTCGCCTTATGCATCTCTATACTGACCTTTACGAGAACATCCACAGTGGCATATCCCAGATTACTGAAATAGTCAATAATCCTGAACCTGCTGTCTGAGATATCGACCTCGTTATACGGGTCTCCCTTCTTGAGGCGTATAGTGTTCAGAAGATTGCTCTTCGTTTCGGCATCCACTCCGGTAATGTCGATAGTGTTTATCTCTGTTCTCTCACCTTCATGTATGCGTATGGTTATATCTACCGTATTCTCTTCTTCATCGATCTTTTTCTCAAACTCACTCACTTCTGTCTCAAGGTAGCCGAGTGCCCCATAGATTTCCTTTAGAGAATCCCTGTCTATTTCCAGAAAGCCGGGGTTATACAAGCCATCCTTCCTGAGGTTCATTACCATTTGCAGCTTCTCATGAGACAATTCAGTGCCGATAAATTGCATATTCTCCACCCTGTATTGGTCTCCCTCAAAAATAAAAAAAGTGATATGAATTACATCGTCCTCGGAACTGATCACCGGAGCTATCTGGGCAGATGCGTAACCTTCTTCATAATAGAGGTTAAGCATCCTGTCCACCGCTTCAGAAAGCACCACGTCATTAAATGTTTCGATTTTGAAAAAAGGCACCTCTTTCATCAGGTTTTTTTCAGAGATTGCCGTATTTCCATTCAAAGTAATCAATAATTTCTCCCCGGTCGTTACGGCAATTTCAAGCTCTCCTTCCCGGTAATAAAATGGTCCCACGGAAGGTTTGTAGTATCCCTTGTCCTTGAGATATTTTTTAATGCGCTCCAAATCATTATTCAGCACATTCTGATCATACACATCTCCCTCGGATGTTTTGATAACGTCCTTCAGGTAAAGATCGGTCCCGGTAATGCGCACAGTTTTTATAATGAGAGGAGGTCCTGCATCTATCGCGAGATAAAGATTTACCCTGTACGGTTCCTCATCCCTGTCGGTTTTCACATCAAGCTTTGCATCCGGGAAGCCGTAAAATGAAAGCTTCTCTTTTAGATTTTCTTTTGCCTCATGAACCAGATCATAACGCATAACCTGATCTTTCTTTAAAAGAAACAGCTCCAGAACCTCCTTTTTGGGTATCGGGTAATTACCTTCGACATATACATTTTTTAAAAAATCCCTTTCCCTGACGTGCACCACAATTTCATGAGGAGCCTCTTCGGAAACATCGACAGAAATGTCTTCAAAAATTCCTTTTAAAAAAGCCCTTTTAACCCCCGCTCTTACCACTTCTTCGTCAACCGGTGCCCCGGGTTTCACCCCCAACAGGGAAATGAATTCATCCTTGCCTATCGAAGAGAGCCCGCTCACCTCAATATTGCCGGCGATAACCGCTTCACTGAAACTCCATAAGGGCATAAGAAGGAAAAAAATGATAATCGGTAAAAAAAACCGTGTCGCTGCAGCTTTGTATCCCGTCTTCCTGGCAGAGCCCTCTCTGGCGCTATCTATCATTTAAATTCAAACCTGAACCTGATATCCCCACCAAGTATGCCTCTTTCATCTCTTACGCCAATCAAAGAAACATTTTTCCCCATAAAATATTCGACCTTTATTATCTGTTCTTCTATGGTGCCCACAGATGTCGTATACGTAACGAACATTTTTTCACTTAATAGTCTCTTTGAAACGGTGACTCTCGGCTCAACCGTACCGGAAGATTTTGATACGTATGGATCTATCTGAAATCTATCAAGTCCCGTTATTGACTTGAGTCTCTCTTCCATGACATCCTGCATTTTCCCGGTAACAAATGACGTAGCCTCGCTCGCGCCAACACCTCCTTCGAGTCCCTTCAACTCGCCGCTTGTCTGTCCGACCGTCAGGAGAGCAAGAACATCCATCTCTTTCAGCGGGGGATCAGAAGAAAGTGACATATTGAAATGTTCCAGTTGCCCCTCGAGATTCAGCTTTATCCTATACCCCTTTACCGCCGTCTCCGCAGAGATTTCAAAAACAGGGTTGATCCTTCTCGGATCAGCGAAATCAGCACTGGCATGAAGGATGTCGAATTGATTGTTCCTGAAATAGACGGCGCCTTCACTGGTCTCAAGCCTTCCGAAGAGAATGGGACGATATATCGTCCCGCGTAAGACCATATCCGCACTGAACACAGCCCGGGCAACGTTGTTATCAACAGATATGTTGTTCTTTGCCGCGATTTTAATATTCAATTCCGCCTTTTCAAGATTCGATATCTCGGATTTGATTTTTTCAGTGGCTTTTGCCTTTAAAAGCCAGCTTTTCCATTCCACTCTTTCCCGGTATCGGGCATTATTTATCGTAATGTCTCCAGAGACAATCTGAGCTTCCGGGGTCCCCTTGTAAAGGATATTTCCGCCGAAATTCACACTGAAATTCTTCGAAACAGACGTTGTTATATTCGCCAGTTTTGCCTCAACATAAAAACGCTTAAATGAAAATTTCTTAAGATAGAGAATTCCCGAAATGTCAATATCTCCCCCGCCAACTTTTCCCGACAGTCCTTGAAGAACCACTTTGTCATTGTCTACATAGAGATATCCATTCAGTGAGCTGATCCTCTGAGGATAGTCCTTCAGTCCAATCGCGCCGTCTTCAAGAGTCATACCACCATAAATCCGCGGGGAATCCCAGTCGCCTGTTATTTCCATAACAAAATCTGCATTTCCTTTGAGGAGACCGAGCTTCCTGGAAAGAGTTTTGAACGGAGAGAGCGAGGAACTTCCCTCAAAGGAAAGATTGTACTCACTCCCAATAACAAGACTACCTCCCACGCGCAGCAAAGTGTTTCCGCTTCGAAGCGAGAACGTATTAAATGAAAGTTTTTTGCCATTTAATTCCATCAGCATTTCGTCTTCATTCGTAAAGCTGTAGCCATACATGGAAAGCACGAGGTGCTCTATCTTTGATGACGCAGAAATATATTTTTTGGTGCCGTGCAGTTCTATGGAGCCGTTCAGGCTTACCATGAGATCCTCGGGAACGTCCTTTAAAAAGGAGGCGATGAGAAAATCGTATCTGCCCGTCTTTATATCCACTTTTGCTTTCCATGGGAAATCCGCTTCCATCCGGCCTTTCGCATCAACAGATAACTTTTCATCGATAAGCCTGGCCTTTACCTCAATGGCTTTGTCCCGTATCGAGGCCTTCACAACACCTTTTCCTATCTGCTTGCCTTTTAACACACCTTCTTTCAATTGTGCATCCACCAGAATTGTCGGATTATCAAAGGTTCCGCTTCCCTCTGTTTTAACGCTAAAAGCAGCGTCCCCCTGTATCGGCACAGGAATAAGGTCGCTGATCATAACGCTGTCGGAAAAGGCGCTATAAGAAAACCTTTTATCCGGAGATAAGCTGAAGTTGCCCGTCACAAGAGATTTGCCCTTTTTGATCTTCGCCTGAGTGAGGTCGAGTTTCTGGTCTGCATACCGCAGTTCCAGAGTGCCTGAATCAAACGCCACATCATAAAGGGAAGCAGCGTCAAGCGCAACCTTACCTTTTATATAAGGCCTGTCCTTAGTGCCGCGAATATTCAATTCAGAAGAGAATCTGCCCGTCGCTTTAAAATCGGGATAAAATATTCTTACAAATTCCCCCAAGGCGGCATTTCTGAAGAAAGCGCGCAACTTAAACTCCGCTCCTGATAATTCGAATAAATTCTTTGCGCTTTTAAAATATATATCTCCTTCAATCCTGTGCAGTTCATCTCCACGCTGCAGAACAAGCTCACTGACGTGCAGCAGGTCTTTCCTATAGTTAATATTCGCATCCATTGAGCCTGCCGGATAGCCTTCAATAACAAAATCCTTTATTTTTGCTTTTCCGCTTATAACCGGATCATCAAATGATCCGCCCAGCTTGCCGTATACTTCACCTTTGCCCTGCAGTTTGCTGTAGTATGGAACAGAGAGATCTGTTACATCCCCGCTCTTCAATGCATAATCGATATCAAGTGTTTTTCTTTCTGTATCAACAATCCCTCCCCCGCTGATATCGGATTTTTCAGAACTGATCTTTATCTCGTTCAAAGCGAGCAACTGCCCGTTCATGCTATAGGCTCCATCAATATACCTTACCCTTCCAAGCACATCGCTCCCCTTCTGTGTGCTGGTGTAGGTGAAACGGCCTGCCGGATTAAACTCTCTGCCCGAACTATGAAGAGTTCCTGTCACCTTTCCGGGCTGTATGCCGGGATTCCATCCTATGAGTTCAAATAAGGGCCTGCTGTCTGCATCAAAAAAATCAATGTCGAGCGAAAAAAAATCCACAACGGGAAGCGCTATCGAGGCAGATGCCCTGGCCTGTCCCCTGTAAAGCTTACCCCTGGCATCAGTAAAGTCCAGGTGACCGTCTGCGTAAGAAACAGCCGATTTGAGAAAATCTATATCGACCCCGTAGAGATTTCCCTTCAGCAAGGTTGCGGTACCGACACCTCTGATACTGTCCAGTTGCCCCCTGATTTCACCCTTAACGGAGACAAGACCCTCGATTTTTTCCTCCACCCCAAGAATCTCCATCAGCGTCTGAAGGTAAAATTCGCCTGCCACCTTCATGTCCAGAGAAATCTTTTTATTTCTATAAGTTATATCTCCCTTCGCATCAATCTGTCCCTCTCCGGAACTTTCCAGTTGAAACATTTCCTTGAATGATTTGAATAAAAGCTTCAAAGTGGACCTTATTTTCAAGCCGTCTTCAGCATATTCTCCTTTTCCGGCAAATTTTGAGCCGAGAGAATTGACCTGGAGTTTCTGTATCGCGACTGTACCGTCCTTCACCTGCAGGACAGAAGAAACCCCTGCTGAGACCTCTGGCCATCCCTCTTTTTTAACTGTTATTTTTTGAGCATCGATTTTTATCTTTTGAAATTTCCCGAATATTACTTCCCCGTCAACACCAGAAGCGGATATCTGGGTTTTCATGTCTGTATCAGTATATTTTGCTGTCCCTCGCTGCACCTCAACCGCCAGGACCTGAACATCTATTTTTTTCTCTTTCTCCTGAGCCAGATACTTTTTTATATTTTCAATTATC
>JAOUFP010000052.1 GCA_029858145.1 Nitrospirota bacterium
AGAAAACAGAAGAGAACAATCGCCGCAATCGCAAGCAGTTTCGCGAAAGCAACGCCGGCAACGGTTTCAACCGGGATCATATCTGCCAGCGGCCTTACCACCAGGCGCGCAATGTGCAGGGCCTTGCCGATGACAACCGTCACGACAATGACCGGAACGAGGAACAGCACGCCTCCGACAATCGTCGTTCTTAAAAAATAAAATTTACTCTTCATCTCTTTCCCAACCTCCTGCCTGATAGGAGATACCACTTATCTCCTTAAAACTTACAGGAGATTTTGTCTGCCGTCTATTGGACTTTAGTCCAATATGTGCCTCAGAAAGAGAGCGGGGCTGCCGCTTAAAAAAACGGCTGCGTTGCCGGTCTGATTGGTGACCGCGGTCCAGTTGATGGCAGCAGACCGGGCAATCTTGAATTTTGCAATAGAAAGGAATAGAGTTTAAATTATTGGCTCAGGAGCCGGCCTCCGGCAATCATACTCACATTTTGGGGGAGGATGCATGGAATGAAACAGAACCTAAGATCAGCGTGCTGCCTGGTTGTCTGCACTGTTTTGCTCGCGTCATGCGCTGCAACATCACTGACCGCGGTCTGGAAAGACCCCTCTTTTGAACGCCCGATCAGAAAAATCGCGGTCATAGGGATATTCAGGACACCTGCCGTCAGGAATTTGTTTGAGGATGAGTTTGTGCGGCAGCTGGGAGCGCATGGGGTGGAGGCAGTGGCGAGCTACACCCTCATCCCGATAGATGAACTGTCAGATCAGGATGCCATCACCGAGAAACTCGGCAAACTGGGGATCGACAATGTCCTTGTCACGAGGCTCGTCGACAAGAAGACCGTTCAAAGTTATGTCCCGGGGCAGGTCTACGCCGTTCCGGGCTATTACCGTTCCTGGGGCGGTTACCACCGTTACGTCTACACCCCCGGGTACATCGTGGAGGATACATATGCGTTCGCCGAGACAAACATCTATGAAGTGAAGAATGACAGGCTTATCTGGTCCGCGCGCTCCGAGACGCAGATATCCGGCGTCCAGCAGGAACTTATACAGTCCTTTGTCAAAATCATGGCCGACAGACTTTCCGCTGACGGGTTGATAAGGTAGGGAAGACCACTCGGGAGAAATACCCCCTTCATTTCTGACAACGGCAATTACCGTAAGAATATCCTTATCGTCTGCCTTTGACGCCTCGCGTTATTATGTTAGCGGCCTCAAAAAATGTGTGTTTGCACATTTAATGGCATAATTGTTGCATTTTCAATAAAGATTTCTGTATTATTCAGCAAAAAACGAGGATTTTGCTGAAAAACATACTACTCCGTACAGCGATGCCCGGTCGTGAAAAGCTAAAAGCGAAAGGCTGAAAACAGGACATGAACCTGACAGTAAAATTTCAATTTTCAACCCTTAACCCCAGGCACCGGAAACAATCGGCATGAAAAAAAAGAGTTTGCATGCCAGACCTGCAGAGAGCCTTGACCTCTTCGAACAGAAGTTTTCTATTCTTCAGGAAATATTAAACTATGTTGTCGCTACAGACAATATCACCTCAATCGCCAATCTTATGCTCGATCTCTCGATAAGTTATACAAACGCTGAGAAAGGCTCGCTCATGCTGCTGAATGAATTTGGTGAGCTCTATATTTCTGCTGCGAGAGGCATTGACATACAGCTCTTTAATTCCTTCAGGGAGAAGATTGGAGAGGGAATTGCCGGCACGGTAGCCAAACAGAGGGTCTGCGTTCTGGTAGGAGACATAGATAAGGATGAGAAGTTCAGGGAAAAGAAAAGAGACCGCTACAAAACGAAATCATTTATATCGTGTCCCATACTGCACAAGAACAGACTGCTCGGCGTGCTGAATATCAATGACAAGAAAGACGGATCGCCCTTTACCAATGATGAATTCACCCTGATAAAAACCATCGCCAATCAGGCGGCCATCGTCCTTCACAATGCATTTCTGATGAACGAGCTGAAGATGAAGGCCACAGATCTTGAGGAAATCAATAAAAAGCTTATCGAGTTCGATGTCGTGAAGACCGAATTTCTTACTCGCGTTTCGCATGAACTGAGAACCCCCCTGAACTCCATTAAGGGGTCCATCTACTACCTGAATGAGACGCTGAGGCCGCTCTCCGATGAGCACAGAGAATTCTACAGGATTATTTCAGATGAAACGAACAAGCTTATTTCGATGGCGGAAAATCTCCTTGATTTTCTCAGACTCGAAAATGAAACGCAGTCCCTGAAAAAGTCGGTGATAAGCCTGACTGCCCTTGTACAGGAAGTAGCGAACTCGAAATTTCTCAGGACCAAACTGCAGCAGAGGGGAATAGAGCTGCGCTTGGATGCGAAAAAAGAGATCTCGAATGTCCTGGTTGACAAAATACGGGTCTTCCAGTTTTTCACCAACATCATAGAAGGATTAAGCGACTATCTTTCCCCGAATGACGAAATAACGGTCAGCTTTGATGAAAATGAATATGTGGAAATACAGATAGTAATACCGAAACGGCTGCCGGATTCGATTTACCGCACTATCTGGAACTCCACGTATTTTTTCCGGACAGAACATGCTGATGAAAGATTTAAACTCTATCTTGCCTGGAAAGTTGCCGAGACCCATAAATGGAAGCTTCTCGCGGAAAACCTTGAAGACTCCTTCACTGTTTCCGTCTCGATCCCTAACAGCGAAAAAGTGAAGCTGGAGGCGGTGCTCGCGACTACTATAGATATGTTCACAGAGTTTATCACGGAACTGCTGGATATCAATATCTGTTCAATAATGCTGGCAGATGAACTTACCGGCGAACTTTCAATCAGAAGCGCCAGGGGATTAAGTGATGAGGTAATCAGCCGCACAAGAATCAGGGCAACAGACAGCATTTCAGGGTGGGTCGCGCTTGAAGGGAAGCCGCTCTTACTGGAAAATATTGATGCCGCCCCCCAGTTTGTGAGATTAAATACCCAGCAGTACAACACAAACTCTCTTCTTTCTCTTCCCCTGAAAATTGATGACAAAGTAGTCGGCGTCATCAATCTCAACAACAAAAAAACAGGCAAACCCTTTACAAGACAAGACCTCCATATCGCCTCTTCGCTCGGTGAACGTATTTCCTGCTTTTTAAAGAAGCTTTACGCAGGTGAACACAGCGAAGATTATTTTAACCATTTTATAGCATCCTTCGGCAGTCTTCTGAATGCTGAAAAAAACTATCCCAAGAAAAACAACTTGTTCCCCAGTGTAATGAACAGTGTTATCAGTAATCTTGGCGTAAGGGACGAGGAGAAAGACACAGCCCTTTATATATCCCTGATATATGACCTTGGCCTGGTGTTTTCTGAAAATGGCTTTTTAAAGGAAAAAAAGCTGTCGCCATCGGAACTCAGCGCACTACGAGTCCATCCTTATTCTACGATCGGACTGCTTGATGAATTTGAATTTTCCGAGGATGTCAAAAAGGCGATACTGCATCATCATGAGAAATTCGACGGTTCAGGGTATCCCGACAGACTGAAAGGCGAAGAAATCCCGTTTATCTCAAGAGTGCTGTCTGTCGTCGATTCTTATTGCGCGATGATAACAGAGAAACCTTACAGAAAGGCTTTCACTAAAAATGCCGCTCTCGCCGAGATAAAAAAGGGCTCCGGCTCACTGTACGATCCGGTGGTAGTCGAAGCCCTCGAAAAAGCAATGCATGGAGTTGTATTGCCTGACAGGTAATATCCCCGATTGATTTTTTTATAGTCATTTCTGTGTGCCTGAATATTCCTTGTTCTTAATTCCGGAAAGCGGAAACGCAATAAACTCTTAAATGTATCTAATAGAGACAAAATATATTTTTTTATGACTTTCTGTATCCAAAAGATACATATGCCTAAACAACCGGCATGCCCGCAAGAGGGAATTTTTGTTTCTGACCGGCATGATTGCCTGAATTACTACAATAAAACCTTTAAAAACAGGAGTCCCTATGCAGAAATTACAAGCATAGTTGTATCACCCCGAAAATTCCGATTTCAGATGAGTCACGGCATGTATTCCCTCATAAAACATGATAAAGCAGAATTGGACTTCCGGTGAAATCATTCTCATTTTAATTTAAATGGTGAAGATTCTTCTATTATCTGATGTCACGCAGAATTTGACGTTGCCTGTCAGTTGCCCGGGCAAGCTCGCCTTCGGGACAATTTGGCAGTTTCGACGCACTTTCCCAAATGATTATTTCCTCTCCTCTCCGCTGCATCAAATGGCACATAACTTGCTTTGAATTTAGGAAAAAATGACTTTTATCTTTGGGAGTAAATTTTTGAATTTGCGTATTCAGACTTTTTTAGAACGGACCGGAGATATGAAAAAGTTCAAGTTAGTATTCAATAATGAGTTCATGCTGAGTTTTATCAGCATAGTGGTGTTTGTTTTACTGCTGCTGACATCCTGCGCGAGCAATGACCTGCAGTCTAATACCCTGATGGAACTGAACGCTTCCCCTGCAAATGCCTCTTCTGCCAAAACTGCGGAGTTAAATTACGCGCTTACAGAACAAAATGTGAGTTTACGTAAAGCCTACTCTATTTCCGATTATAAAATAGGCCCCGAAGACTTACTGGAAATAGATACGTTCCAGGTCCAGGAATTAAAATCAACGGTGAGAGTCAGCGCTCAGGGTTTTATCAAATTGCCGTTAGTCGAAAAGGTTGAGGCGGGCGGACTCACGGTATCCGAGCTTGAAGCGGTAATCGCGGCAAAACTCGAGAAATATGTAAAGGAGCCGGTAGTCAGCGTATTTGTGAAGGAATACAGAAGTCAGCAGATTTCCGTATTGGGCTCGGTGAAAGACCCGCGTGTTTATTATGCAACCGGCCAGAAATATCTCCTTGACATGCTCTCGCTTGCAGGAGGACTGAGCACGGATGCGGGAAGTCTTTGTATCATTCAGAGAAAAGGCGGCCCTGATTCCGAAGGAAAAGAATTCGTCGAAAAAATCATCATCGATCTCGACGAGTTGCTCATCAACGGCCGGGCCGACCTCAATATTCCCATGCTTTCGGGGGATATCGTACAAGTACCCAAAAGCGGGATATTTTTTGTTGACGGCGCCGTACGGGCACCGGGCGAATATCAGTTAAAAGGTAAAACTACAACCTTTACACAGGCCATCAGCATGGCGAAGGGATTGGATTATTCGGCCCTGCATTCAGACATGAAGATCTACAGGGACAATGGGACTCCGGAGAGGGAAATCATCACCGTTGACTATGAGTCCATACTCGGCGGAGAATCTCCTGACATTCCGATCAGGGAAAGAGACATTATCATTGTCGAATCAAGCGGATTCAAACGGTTTTTGAACACTGTTTCAGGATCTCTCGGGTTTGGTTCGTTTCGCGTAGGCGGCAGACCTTTTTAAGGAGTTTACATGACGGATAAACCGGACAACAATGGCGACATAATAAAAAAACAATACGGGATACAGCCTTATACTCAGCGTGACTTGCCGCTCACACCGGATATCAGATACAATGACTATGCAGCGGAAGAAGACGTCCATTTACGTGACTACCTGAATGTTGTATTGAAAAGAAAATGGATCGTTGTCACCTTTTTTATTTCTGTTGTCATCACCGCGACAATTATCTCTTTTTTAATGGTTCCCCTTTATCAATCAACGGTAACACTGAAAATCAGCAATCAGAACCCGGATGCCCTCTCGGTTCCCGGGCTTCCGTTTTCCAATACAAATGCAAAGGATTTCTACACCACGCAATATGAATTACTGAAAAGCCGCAGCCTCGCTGAAATGGTGATCAAAAAGCTGGAACTCGACAAAAACCCCGATTTCCTGCCGCTTGAAAGCAAACTGTCAAAAGCAGCTGACAGACTGACCAAGCCGATAACAAAGGCTGCTTCATCATTTATGTCTTTATTCGAACCTGCAGACAATGAGGGACCTTCAAAGTCATCTGATAAAGAGGAAATACCTGTCTACCTTTCCCATGCCCTGACGAGCAGGCTCGAAATAAATCCTGTTAAGGACTCCCAACTGGTAAATGTAAGTTTTGAATCGAATGATCCTGAAATCACAGTGGACGTCACAAATGCACTCGCTGAAACTTACATAGAATACGACCTGAAGAGCAGAATTGACTCGAGCAGACAGGCAAAGGAATTCCTCGAAAAACAGATCGCGGATACGAAGCAAAAGACGGAAATCTCCGAATCTAATCTCAACAGATATGCCTCGCAAAATGAAATTGTATTTCTTAACGAAGGGAAACAGAGCGTACTTTCTCAAAAGCTTTCTGAAATAAACAACAGCCTGAGCGCAGCAACGACTGAGAGGATGAGAAAGGAAGCGCTGTATAATCAGATAAGGGAATCAGGCACAGCAATTCCAGAGATTTTGAACAATAGTTTAATTCAGGAGCTCTCTAAAGAACATGCGTCCCTGGAAGCCGAGTACTCCAACCTGTCCAGGACATTTACTCCGGATTATCCAAAGATGAAAAACTTAAAGAGCCAGATAGACACTGTCAGCGCCAGACTTGAAGCTGAAAAAGCCCGCATCACAAAATCCCTTCAGTCTGACTATTACGCGGCGTTAAAGAGAGAGAAATATCTGAAAGATTCTTTTGAATCCCTGCAAACCAGGGTCCTCGATTTTCAGGAAAGGGCAGTCCAATATGATACTCTCAGGAGAGAGGTCGACGTCAACAAGGAACTGCACAACAGCTTGTTGCAGAAACTGAATGAAGTAGGCATCGCCGCGATGAGCAAGGCATCAGGCATCCAGATAGTTGACAGGGCAGTATACCCAAGGTATCCGTCTAAACCGGACAAAACCCTGAACTTTATCCTGTCGGTTATATTCGGTCTTATGGGCGGTATTGGTCTTGCCTTCTTCGTGGAATATTTCGATAATACAGTGAAAGACCACAAGGAAATTGAAAAGGGGATGAGGCTTCCTTCGCTTGGGATGATTCCCTTCCAGAATAACATCGCGGCTGAGACAAGGCCTTTGCTGGTAAACGCTGATTTCGCAAACCCCGTATCCGAGGCCTTCCGTTCCATCGGCACATTTCTTTTGCTCTCATCTTCTGCAAGGCCTCCCAAAACACTGCTGATCACCAGCCCCGGGGGACAGGAAGGGAAAACAACAATCTGCATTAATATTGCTGCTGTCCTTTCAGAAGCATTAGGAAACGGGATAATTATAGACGCGGATTTGAGAAAACCAAGGCTTCATAATTTTTTTAAGGTTGACAATAAAAATGGCCTTTCGAAGTACCTTTCCGGAAATATCGAATTTGATACCAGTGACGGAAAGCTTATAAAGCCGACATCCATGAAAGGCATCAGCGTTATCCCTTCGGGGCCGATTCCTCCGAATCCGTCTGAATTATTATATTCAGCAAGGATGAAGGACCTGCTGGATGCCCTTCAAACCTTATATAGTTTTGTAATTATCGATGCACCGCCCGTTATGGGGATGCCCGACAGCATCCTCCTGAGCAGTCTCGTTGACGGTACCGTATTGGTTGTAAAGGCCGGTGAAACTCAAAAAACTGCTCTTGCCGAAACTAAAAGAGTATTCAACTCCGTAAATGCCAAACTCCTGGGTGTAGTACTGAATGGTGTGAAGAAAAATGACATTAAGTATGATTATTATTCACATTATTTTTCCTCTTATTTCAATAAATAAAATTATTTCTTCCCTGCATTCTTACATTTGTTAATAATGAGAGCGTGGTTCCGGAACCATACGCAACCACCGGATTACTTTTTCATACTATGAACACAAGAGAGAACGCCGGTGCAGTCAAACTGAGAGTGCTCAAGACTTCGACACTCATTCGAAGATTTCTTGAAAAATGTCCTATTACTGAAATATATGACAAGGCCGTCAGATGCTATGAAACTCTCATCGATTCAATTGAAAAACCAGCAATCGCAAAAGAAATATCAGCGTTGCTGAATATCCCTGCGGTCAAAGTAAAGGAGCATGCCGAGTCTGTCATCAATATACTGCTTTTCAATAAGGAAAATGATCCATACCTCTCTTTCGGTCTGGAGAGAAATGCTCCTTTTTCAGAAGTGAACAGGAAGTGGAGGCGTCTCATTGTGCTCTATCATCCCGACAGGCATCAAAACCAGAAAATAGTTGAAGATAAAGTCAAAAAGATCAATGAAATTTATTCAGAAATACAAAAGATACAAAATCAAAAGATTATTTCCGGCAGATTCAATACTGCAAGCAAAATGAGTGTTCCGCAGAGCAACCGGATAATCCGGAGCAGGTATCTCAAATATATACCTTCCCTTATCATCGCTTTGGCCGTAATGATAGCATTATTCTCCCTGGTGCTCTTCATATTCGATTTGATATCCCCGGACCCTTCCGCATCTTCACGCAAACCGAGGGGAAAAGAGATAAAAATTATCCGGATAGATCTTGACAATGTGAATACCCTCGACAGATCCCTCAGGTGTAGTTTTATCATACCTTGTGAGACACTTTTGTAGTAGAGATTCTGTGTCATAGGAGGTATATGTAATGAGCAAGGAAGCGAGAGCATATTGTCGATTTCAGAGAAAGTTGGCAGCAATCGAGTATGCAGAGACCTGGAGAAATGTATCGAGGGCTTGTCGAGCATTCAGCGTATCAAGAGCAGCCTTCTACCGCTGGAAGAAGATCTATGATGTGGAAGGCGAATCCGGTCTAAAACAGCGAAAGCCTATCGCAAAAGATCACCCCCGACGTATCCCAGAAGCCACCATAGAGAAGGTTCTGGAGCTCCGCAGGACATATCATCTTGGACCACAGCGAATTGTCTGGTATTTAGACCGCTATCATGGAATCACCATTGCTTTCTCAAGTGTGTATCGCATTCTTGTCCGCAATGGTCTCAGGCGGTTACCTAACACTGTCAGTCGCCGCGAACTTCACACCCGGCGCTACGCTAAGCAGGTGCCTGGCCATCACATACAGATGGATGTAAAAATCCTAAATTTGACGACTGAGCAGGGCATGAGAATACGTCGCTATCAATATACTGCAATTGATGATGCCACAAGAATCAGAGCGCTCAAGATATACCCTCTGCACAATCAGGAAAATGCAATCCAGTTTATCGATTATGTAATACAGAAGTTTCCTTTTAGAATTCACACGATCCGAACTGATCGCGGTCATGAGTGGCAAGCCAAATTTCATTGGCATGTTGAGGATCAAGGAATCCTTCACACATATATCAAGCCCCGCTCTCCCCAGCTTAATGGAAAGGCTGAGCGGTCACATCGAACCGATCAAGAAGAGTTCTACCAACTTCTGACTTACAAAGATGATGTGGATTTAAATAGCAAATTAGCTGCCTGGGAAAATTTCTATAACTTCAATCGACCTCACAGTGCACACGACGGACAGACTCCCTATGAGGCTCTCAGGAATACAATGGAAAATACCACAGGTGTCTCACTTCGTTGACAATACTACACAGGGAGTAATCGCTATAAAATAAGCACCGGAACCGGGGGGCAAACCCCGGTCCCGGCATACAATCCGATCTGTCTTTAGCCAGAGACCTGTTTATCTGACAATGGTAAATTTCTTATCGGATTTATCTTCCCCCACCCTGCTTTTTGAGATACTATACGCCGTTACCTTTAGATAACAGCCTTGCATTTTCTTGCTCAGGACCGGAACAAACCAGTTGTAGTTGGCTCCACTTACTCCTGATGCAATTATCATCCAGGTGCTGCCATTATCAATGGAGTACTCCAGATCAAAAGTCACAGCTGTGGCAGGTGCAGTCCATTGGATATTGAATACCTTTCCACTCCACAGATATTCACCGCCATTGGGTGCAGTCAGTTCAAGGGCATCCGTCGTCAGGATCGCCGGAACATAAGGGTTTGCCAGCGTAGCTGCCGATACGGAAAGAGATTGTGCTGATACGTTTCCTGCCGCATCAAAGGCCGAGACTGTGTAGGCATAGGCGGTTGATGCAGCAAGTCCGGCATCAGCGTACGAAGTTGAAGCAGACGTCGTTATCTGCGTCCCGTTTCTGTATATCTTATACCCTGCCACCCCTACGTTGTCGGTCGAGTCTGTCCATGTGAGATCGATCTGTGAAGATGAAACAGCTGTTGCCTTCAGATTCGCCGGCACCGTCGGCGCCTGTGTGTCAGAGGCTGCCGCGGTGTTATCCCATATCGGCGCCGACTGACCTGAAACATTGCCTGCCGCATCAAACGCGGCAACCGTGTATTGAAAAACAGTCGAAGAAGACAAGCCTTTATCTGAATAGGCTGTCGCTGAGACTGTCGCGGCAAGGACTCCATCC
The DNA here is from genome assembly GCA_029858145.1 of Nitrospirota bacterium. Taxonomy (GTDB): domain Bacteria; phylum Nitrospirota; class Thermodesulfovibrionia; order Thermodesulfovibrionales; family UBA6898; genus JAOUFP01. The sequence continues at coordinate 10,353 of JAOUFP010000052.1, forward strand.
CTGTATACGTAATACCCTGCCACCCCTACATTGTCGGTCGAGGCCATCCATGTGAGATCGATCTGCGACGACGATATCGTTGTTGCATCCAAGTTCGCGGGTACTGTAGGTGCCTGCGTGTCGGAGGCGGCCAGCGTAGTTGCTGATACCACTGCCGATTGTGCTGAAACGTTACCGGCAGCATCAAAGGCAGCGACTGTGTAGGCGTACGCGGTTGATGGTCTCAAGCCATCGTCTGAATAGTTTGTGCCTGTCACGGTTTGGATAAGCACACCGTTTATATACACCTTATACCCTGCCACCCCTACATTGTCAGTCGAGGCTGTCCATGTAAGGTTGATCTGTGAAGATGAAACAGCTGTCGCCTTCAGATTCGCCGGCACCGTCGGCGCCTGTGTGTCAGAGGCTGCCGCGGTGTTATCCCATA
>JAOUFP010000447.1 GCA_029858145.1 Nitrospirota bacterium
ATCTTTGAACTGCCTCTCCTGTCAGTCGATTCTGAAGAAATGGCATCCTGTTTCCGTTATTCTGATTTTTCATAGACCGCCTCATCCTTTTCCGTATTTTTATCTTCTCAATAAATCATTAATCCGGCAATCAACAGTCTCAAAATAGCATGCACATGATTTTCAGAAAATCCCTCATGACCTCCCTTTGCCAAAGGGAGGAATTTTACCCCTCTGTGGCAATAACGCCCCGCCTTCCGCCTCGTCCGAAAGCCTTCGGGACTGAGGAGATCGGCACCCCTCTTAACCCCTCACGCCCTCCCCTTAAGTTACGGGGAGGTGAAGGAGGGGTTATCTCCGTAGGGGGAAGGGGGAGTTATGATCCCGTAGAGGGGCGAAAGGAGATTTTCCGGCCAGATGTGTATTCAATAATGAGACCCTTATTAATTACACTCCTTCCCATTCGTCATGAGCCCCCTGAGCAGAAGATCCTGCACGCCCTTTTCCGTGACAACTGCACCTTCGTCTATCACCATGGAAAGGACAATACCCCGCAACGCTGACATAATGATCCTTGCGGTCTCTTCGGTATCGCATTTCCTGAATTCATTGTTTCTGATCCCGTCGCTGAGGATCGTCGAGAGCAGTTTGATCTGGCTGCGGAAGAACCTTCTCTTGATCTCCATGCCGAAGGTGAAACCGTGCTCCCTGATGTGAATGAGTATCAGTTCCCTGTTGCTGATGCCATGCCGTATATGAAGCGAGATGAAGGCGTTGAGGGCATCGGTTGCTGAACCTGCAGAGGCCACGACCTCCTTCGTCTTGCGGTTTTGGTCCTGAACACGGGCCTTTATGAGGTTCAGGTACAGCTCTTCCTTGTTTTTGAAATAGAGATACACGCCGCCGATACTGATTCCCGCGGCCTTCGCGATCGCCCTGATATTTGAGCCCGCATACCCGTTGGCCGAAAAGACCTTCATCGCCGCATCGAGGATCTTCTCTTTTGTCCTGATACCTGAACGCTTGTTCATGTGAACCATTGTTCAGTATATATTCGCAAAAAAAACATGTCAACAGAATTGAACAATTTCCGCGGCCGGACCACGGGAATCCCTCTGCAAAGAATAATTTTCGTTGTATTTACCGGCTGCCCGGTGCAGGACGATGTGGAATAGCGCTCACGGCGCGTTACAAAAAAGGTTCTCCGGTGATTCACGCCGGCAAGGCGCAGAAACGGCCTCAGGGAAAGAAAAAAATGAGGGCCAGCAGTGACAGCATCTGGAAGTAGTGCTCATAAAATCAATTCAAATAAGACAAAAAAAACCGGTCGGAAAACCGGCTTTTTGAGATTTCAGTCAACTGACTGAACTATTCTTCTAACCACAAATGACCCTATATCCTCCCGTGGCAAGACGGATTACATAGCAACTCTTTGTCCCGATATGGAGAATGCTGGTAGTTTTGACTTCGATCGGAAATCCATCTGCTCCCGGCTCCTCTTTTGATTTCAATTTTTCCTTCACCCTGCTGATAAGCTCGGTAGGGACCGGCCCATCGCCGTTTTCAATTATGGAATATCCCTCACCCTCAACCACATCAATCTGATCACCCTTTTCGTCATATCCTATAACAAACGCTGATTTCTTCAATAAATCATCTGCCTTACTCATTTTTTCCCTCCTCTAAATTTCAATGTTAAATTTACTGCTTCTTTCTCGTGCGCCTCATGGTCACGTCATGGCATCCCTCCCTTCAAGAGATAGTAACATCAATGCGCACTGGTTTAAAGTGCAAAAGTCAGTTTGGCAAACAATACCCGCTCAGGATAAACAGTGGGATTCGCAGGATCAGTGTCCTGAAACCTGAATTTTTTGTCGAACAGGTTTTTCCCCTCAATAGTGAACATTCCATAGCGCCCCGGGAAACGGTAACTGATCGCCCCGTCCACAATCCAGAAATTGTCACTCCCGCTTTCTGCCCCTCCAAAATCCGGGGCGATAAATTCAAATTCCTGATCTATGTATGTCGCCACGAGACCGGCAGACAGGCCTGATGGATGACATACTTTGATACTCAAGGGAAGTCTGTGGGTCCTGATGTCGGTGAACAGCTCCTCTCCCGGATCTTCTTCATCCCTCTTCAAATGCTCATATCGGTATTCCGCGCCTACTGCCAGCCATTTAACCGGGGTCCAGTAAAGATACGCCCTGCTCACGCGTTCTTCCCAGTCAGCGTCAGCCTTATGGGAAGCAAAAGTCCCATCATCCAAAAACTGAAACGCCAGATACGGCACTGTGAGGTCCCGTTTCGATATCTCCAGTCCAGCGTAGAGATCCCTGGTAAATTTCTGGTCCAACGCTATGCCGTAGCGCCATGCATCCGTTCCGTTGGCATCGTCAAAGAACTGGTTAAATCCCGCAACCTGCGTCGGCTCAAGGGTCTGGTCCGAAAGGAGAGACCTTTTCAGGACCCTGAACGCAGCAGCCCGAAGGGTAGTCGCAGGGAAAGGATTCCACGTAACACCCAATTTTGGATTAAGCTGGTCTCGGTTGCTCAAATCATCCTCAAAAAAATCAGCGCTGCCACCGAGAGTCCAAGTGAAGTTTT
>JAOUFP010000448.1 GCA_029858145.1 Nitrospirota bacterium
ACCGTGGTCGTAAACGGTATCCCGTACTGAAGCGCGCTTCTCCTGATCGAAAAGGAGTCCTTCTGTGCCTGCGCCCCGCTGACCGTATTGATGACAAAGACGATGTCCTTGTTCTTTATCAGGTCAACGATATGGGGCCTGCCTTCGGCAACCTTGTTTATCACTTCCACTTCAATCCCCTTTTCGCTCAGGAAAGCAGCGGTGCCTCTCGTCGCGATGATAGAAAAACCTGCGGCAAAAAGCCTTTCCACGATGTTGCATATCCCGGGCTTGTCCCTGTCCCTGATACTGATCACGATCTTCCCCGAACGAGGGAGAACATTGCTGGATGACGTCTGGGCTTTGGCGAAGGCACGGCCGAAATCCTCATCGATGCCCATCACTTCGCCGGTCGACTTCATCTCCGGCCCGAGTATGGTATCGACGCCGGTGAACTTGTCAAAGGGGAAGACGGCCTCTTTCACGGCAACATGGTCCATCGGTTTTTCTTCGGTAATCCCGAGTTCTTTCAGTGTTTTTCCGACCATGACCTTTGCCGCGAGTTTTGCCAGGGGGACCCCGGTTGCCTTACTGACAAAGGGGACGGTCCGTGAGGCCCTGGGGTTCACCTCCAGGATGTAGATCTCGTCTTTCTTCACCGCGAATTGTATGTTCATCAGACCGATAACTCCCAGTTCACGGGCGAGGGCACGTGTCTGCCGTTTAATGTCCGCGATGACAGCATCGCTCAGGGAATAGGGAGGCAGAGAACACGCGGAATCTCCGGAATGGATGCCGGCCTCTTCAATGTGCTCCATGACTCCGCCGACGATCACGTCATGTCCGTCAGACAGCGCGTCAACGTCGATTTCGATCGCGTCGTCGAGATACTTGTCGACAAGGATCGGATGCTTGGGAGAGGTCTTCACCGCGCGTTCCATATAATTGCGGAGCGAGTCTTCATCATAGACGATCTCCATTGCCCTTCCGCCGAGTACATACGAAGGCCGTACCATAACAGGATAGCCGATTTTCTGCGCAGCGTTGACGGCCTCCTCGACAGACATGGCGGTGTCGCTTTCCGGCTGTTTCAGGTCAAGTTTATGGAGGAGCTCCTTGAACCGCCGCCTGTCCTCTGCGCGGTCTATGGAATCAGGAGACGTGCCGAGTATCCTGATCCCTTCTCTCTCAAGAGGCACCGCCAGCTTCAGAGGCGTCTGACCTCCCACCTGTACGATCACGCCGAGAGGTTTTTCAGTCTCGATGATATTGAGCGTGTCCTCGATCGTGAGCGGCTCAAAATAGAGCCTGTCTGATGTATCGTAGTCTGTACTGACCGTCTCAGGGTTGCAGTTTATCATGATGGTCTCATATCCGAGTTCCCTTAACGCAAAGACCGCGTGGACGCAGCAGTAGTCGAATTCAACCCCCTGTCCTATCCTGTTCGGACCTGAGCCGAGGATGATCACCTTTTGTCTGTCTGTGGGGTTTGCCTCCGAGTCGCTCATGCTTTCGGTTTTTCCTTCCGGCGAGTCGTTCAGCCTGTAGAAGGGCCTTTCATAGCACGAATACAGATACGGGGTAAAGGCAGCGAACTCAGCGGCACAGGTATCCACGATTTTGTAAACAGGGAGTATCTTATGTTTTTTCCTTAATCCCCTTACCTCCATCTCGGGGAGGCCGAGGAGCTGTCCCAGTCTCCTGTCGGAAAACCCGTATTCTTTTGCTTCCCTCAGCATCTCTATCAGTTCAGGAGCTTTTTCAGTCTCTGCAGGCCGAAACTTGTCCCCGGCTTTTTTGAGCGTCTCTTCCATATCAACGATCTGCTTCATGTTATTGAGGAACCAGGGATCAATTTTTGTATGCTCATGTACCGTTTCGATGTCCATGCCCATACGCATCGCCTGGGCGACATACCATATCCGTTCAGCGCCCGGGATATTCAGCTTTGTCTTTATCCTTTCCGGATCGATGTCGACTTCCTCCAAACCGTAACTTCCCGTCTCGAGGCTTCTGAGGGCCTTCTGCAGCGATTCCTTGAAGGTTCTCCCGATGGACATAGCCTCTCCGACCGATTTCATCTGGGTGGTAAGCACCGGATCTGCTTCAGGGAATTTTTCGAAGGCGAACCTCGGAAACTTTGTCACTACGTAGTCTAATACAGGTTCGAATGATGCGGGTGTTTCACGCGTGATGTCATTTTTGATTTCATCGAGGGTGAGGCCTACCGCAAGTTTGGCGGCTATCTTCGCTATCGGGAATCCGGTCGCCTTTGACGCAAGCGCTGAACTCCGGGAAACCCTCGGGTTCATCTCGATCACGATCATGCGGCCGCTTTGGGGATTGATCGCGAACTGTATATTTGATCCGCCTGTGTCGACACCGATTTCGCGTATGATCGCGATAGAGGCATCTCTCATCCGCTGATATTCCTTGTCGGTAAGGGTCTGGGCCGGTGCCACAGTTATTGAATCGCCGGTATGGACCCCCATCGGGTCAAAATTCTCGATAGAACAGATGATAACGACATTGTCTTTCGTATCCCGCATCACTTCGAGTTCGTATTCTTTCCACCCGAGCGCGGACTCCTCGACGAGGATCTG
>JAOUFP010000449.1 GCA_029858145.1 Nitrospirota bacterium
CTCCTGGGAGTCCTAAACTGAATGGGTCTGTTGAGAGAGCAAACCGCACCCATACCGAAGAATTTTATGAGGTTGCAGACTGTTCCCGGAGTGTTTCAGCGCTTAATCCTCAACTTATTAAATGGGAATATACCTATAACTGCATTAGACCCCATGCCGCCCTCAATCTCAAATCCCCCTTGCAGTTTCTTCGTGATCATGGCATCGTGCTTGATACTAATCTATCAGTCTCATATGTACTGAACGGATACATGGGATTGACAGCGAGTCTGTTATATGGTAAAAGGGAAAGGTGGAAATGGAGGGGTAGTGCAGAGAAGCATGAGGGATTTTGAGTGACTCCCGAAGCCTTCTAAAGATGCAAACAGGCAGTTCTTTGTTAACCAGCCCTGAGAAGGAGCAGTTATGAATGCCTTGATCGTATCACTTCTTTAAATGGACAGCGAGCGATATTCACCATGGTCTTGCCACGGTGTTATCGGGCGAATGCCATGAATGAATATTCCTTGCATTAAGATTCCCTGCTGTTTTGCCGCCGGGAATCTTCAATCCCCGCAAGAAAATTAAAAAACGGTAACGAGTGTATGTAATGACCCGGGTCGTCTGCAGCGCGGGCCGCAAGGTCTGCTTTGCCAGGCAGGGAGGTGTCTATGTTGAAAGAACTTTTGAATGGCTACACAGTTGTAAGGTACAAATGGGTGGTATTGGCAAAACTGGCGGTTATCTTTTTCGTTTTCATTACCAGTTATGCATTGGCAAACGCGGTTCTGGACTGGGATAAGCAGGCGGATGCCTCATATGTGTCAGAAAATGCCGGTTTCGAAAGTGCCGGACAGACTGACTGGGTTAAAACCGCTGTTGTTGATTGGATGAAGCTTAATTCAGAGATGCCTGAACAGGTGCTTTCCAGCATATATGATGCTGCCGAGACGAATATCAACACGGAGCTGATACTGGCGGTTTGCTTGGTAGAGTCCAACTTTAATCCCGGCGTCAAGAGCGGCAAGGGAGCGGTCGGACTCATGGGGATAATGCCATCCGTCTGGCTTGAGGAGCTGAAGGCCAATGGAATAGTGAAGGAAAAAAGGGACTTATTTCTGATACCGAACAATATAGCCTCCGGGATTTACGTGCTTGGAAAGTATCTGGAAAGGACGAACAATCTGGAAGAGGCGTTATTCAATTATGTGGGAGGAGACAGTGATTATGTCAAAAAGGTCCTGCAGGCACTCGGGGAGATCTATCATATAAAGATGGTCAAAGCACCCGTCGCCAAGACGAAGGCAGCAGAAGCCGTTGCCGGAGATATTCCCGGATGAGAGGGCAGCGGGTAGCGAAGGAATAAGCATATCTTGAACAATTGTTCTGCCATTAATCTTTTTCCTTTATTCATTTATTCTTCCGGCGGTTCATACTCACTTATTGAAGCGGTTTTATGATTCAGGCATGCTGAGAAAAGAATTAAAGGAAACGTTCCTCCTTGATCTGACGCCGTCTGAGCGCCTTTTTTTTCTGAAGAAGGCGCGGGAGGCGATCGACCAGAAGAGATATCCGCCCTGTGAAGACCTTTTCTGGTACTGCTATTCCCTTACGATCAGGGAGCGGATGCGCCGAATCCGTCCGGCGGGCGGTGAGGGATACCTGAGGTTTCTTCTTGTACAGGGGACAAAGGATACGGATGAGGCGATAAGGATGTACGGAGAGCGGCTGGAGAAGAAAAAACTGACTGTTCCGCACGCGGAGGGCCATGCGTTCATAGAATATTTCTCTGAATGAAGAACCGCTGAGGCAAAGGATTCTTATTGTTGCCCCTTTTTGTTTACTATGATGCGCAAGGAATTCAGCATGGACCGTTGGAGGTTCATCCATAAGTCGCGGTTCCCTGAAAGAAGTTTCTGGTTTATTTCGATCTCGACGCCCAGATAGGAATCTTCCGGGAACAGGTTTCTCAGATACCTGGTAAAACCGTCGGACGTCCCCCGGTAAGGGTGGTTGCGGCGAATCAGCAGACCGGGAACAAACTCGCGAAGGACGCATTGCCACAGGATACAGAATTCAGCTTCGCCCTTTCTATCCGGATCATAGAGGAATCCCAAGTCTGCATCCCGGATTTTTCCATGAAGTACCGGGGTGAATGAATGCACTGAAATGTGAAGCACCTGTCTGCCGTTCCGGACATATCGGGAGAGTTCCGACCGTACTTCATCCCGGTAGGGGTGATAATAAAGATTCTCGATTGCGGCTTTTTTCGCTCTGTCAAGAGTGCGTGTAATCTCTGAAAAGCGGTTCGGGTTATGCGGAGAACGGTTCACGTCTATGAGAAGCCTGGTGATCGTTGAATAGAAGAGGGTTGCATTTAGCCCCTGTGAGAGTTTTTTGGCGAGATCCAGGGCCCCGGCGTCATATCCCCTGTGGCTTTCGAGCAGGTCTCTCCCGTGCCGGAACAGAGGCTCGAAGCGTTTCGGTACACGGTTTTCCCCATGCTCGCAGGTAATGAATAGTATGAGCGGCTTATCCGGCAAACAGTCTCCCTTCGGCAAGACAGTCGCACAGATTCCCGTATGCCTCGCGCAGGCGCCCG
>JAOUFP010000450.1 GCA_029858145.1 Nitrospirota bacterium
ACAAGCGGAAAAAAAAGAACCGGCAACAGTAGAACATAAATAAATCAAGGATAATAAAAAGGAGGAAGTGTCATGACAGAAGGAAGAAGAAACACGATGAAGGTTGGGACGAAGATAGGAGCAGGGCTCGGAGTGCTGGCATTTTTAATAGGCGGAATCGTTCCGGGGTTTTATTTCGGCAGCTACGGCACCTTGATACTGCTGAGCCATCTGGCAGGGGGACCTGTAGAGCCGACGACGATCGTGAGGATGGTGACGGTAGTGGGCATCATGCTGGGGATCTTCTGTGTAGGAGCGGTGAGCATCGTGCTGGGATCAGTATTCGGGACAGCGATGGGCTATGTAGTTGACGTAGTTGCCAGCTTCGGCAAGGCGAAAGAGACCGGCGAAGCCAAGGCCCACAACTAATAGACGGCACCTTTTAAATAGCATCTCCAAAAAGCCCCTGCACTCTGCAGGGGCTTTTTTTTGTCCTTATTACCTTCAATAACCATTACACTTCGATGGCTATGCTACAGTTCCATACTCCCGTCATTCCGGCTTGTCCGGAATCTTTCTGAAAAAGAAGGCGCACGCTTTGCTTTTCCACACAGGCCCGGATTCGCTGAGGCGAGAGCAAAGAAGTTATGGATAGATTTTCCAGTTATGAGCCGGTCTTTTGGGGCAGAAGTCAGGAAGTGAATTGTATTCATTTATAGCGGGGTTTCACCCCACACCCGAGTGACTTTTCTTGAATGCGCAAGAAAAGTCACCAAAAGAACGCACCCCGGCGAAACTTGCTTAACGGTTTGCTCTGTTGTCCTCGGTTGATGGACAGCGAACGACTGAGTGAGCGAATTACAAAAATATATTTCATTGCATCGAAGACCCGAAGGGGCTTTCAATTTTAGAAACTCGCTTCGCTCAGACAGTCTAAAATTTTAAACCCTCGTCCTCGGTCGCAAACCTGCAATTTTCGAAGGGGCTGCTTATCATGCACCACTTCTTTAAACGCGGTTTTAGCCCTTCACTTAGGCGATAACACCCCCGCCTTCGTCCCCCCTCTTAAGATAAGAGGGGGAAGGGGGTGTTATGAGCCGGCCTTTTTGAGCAGAAGTCAAAGTGAATTGTATTCATTTATAGCGGGGTTTCACCCCACACCCGAGTGACTTTTCTTGGATGCGCAAGAAAATTCACCAAAAGAACGCACCCGGCTAAACTTTCCGGGCGTCAGAGTTCACCTGCAATTTTCGAAGGGGCCATGTAAATACTGTTCCTTACCAAGTGGAGACGCAGAAGGGGCAAGCATTGTTCCTTTTTCCTGCGAACTACGAACTAGGAGCCAGGGACTAAGAACTTTTTTACTCGTCGTTCGCTACTCATTGCTGTCTTATTTACAGCTCCCCTGGCAACTGCAGGTCATTTTTCCTGCCGCCTTCTGAAAAGCCTCCCGCCCTTCCTTAAAAGAAAACCAGGCTATGATTAACGCGCCGATCGAATCAAGGCTTCCGATGCCGGTAAATTCATACCCCAGACTCGCCAGCAAAAGAACAATGGAAAGATACATGCAGGTCTTCGTGCAGTTGGCATCGGCGATGATCGCTTCAGAATTCAGTTCTCTGCCGGCCATGAGCTTGTAGCGGATAAGCAGCCACATCGTAATGATCGAGACAGACGAAACTATTATGCCCCAGAACGTTGTCTCAGGGCTGTGCCGCTGCACAAGATTTGCCACTGCAACAATGACCAGCCCGGTGGTGAGCAGATAAAAGGCGGACCCGGTAATCCTGAGCGCCTGCTGTTCGAAGCGGTCAGGATTCAAATTCTTCTGATTTTTCCTGAGACGCCGTATCATGTGCCAGATGCCGATGCCGGAGATCACCTCTACAAATGAATCAAGCCCGAAGCCGAAGAGGGCGACCGTCTCGTCATCGAGCCCGAAAAAGACCGATACAATCCCCTCGACGATATTGTATCCAATCGTAATGACCGCCAGGAGATACGCCAGGTTATAGAGTTTCGCTCTGTTTTTGCGGACAGTAAAACTTACAGTTTCCATGTTTATATACTAACAAACCAGGTCGAAAGAAATCGAAAAAGAGATGAGAAGAAAAATAGAAAACCGTAGTCGGGCCGGCACGCCGGATGTGAAAATGCAGGACGTCTTTCAGTCATCTTTGCCCGGTCAGGAGAATGTCCGGGCAGACTGAATTTCGCCGGGGAAGACAGCCCATGCCTGCCTGGGGCCGGGCGCAGTTTTCTCTTTACGAGGCTGCTTGTTGAATGCCCGGCCTGAAGAGGCGGGGATGAAAGCAGGCTATCACAAATAATAACCTTCCTTGCTCGCTAATCAAGCTCGTGGCGTGATTGACAAATATCCTGAAATTTCCTTATAGTTATTTTCGGGAGATCGAGGGTTTCATATTCCTCCCCGCATTCAAACCGAATGAGACGTGAAACGTCATTTCGCCTCATCGTGGTGTCCGGCGGAGGGCCCGACACTGGCCGGCGGTAGCCTGTCAAAAAAAGGGAAATGCAGTTTACTGCTGAGTAAGTGGAGCGCGTGGGCATCTTGAACAAGTAACGT
>JAOUFP010000451.1 GCA_029858145.1 Nitrospirota bacterium
CGGGCGCTTTTCATATGGCAAAGCCTTCGGATCTTATTCCGGAACTGCAGGGCAGATTCCCGATACGGGTAGAACTCACCCCGCTCGGGAAGGAAGATTTCAAGAGAATTCTTACGGAGCCGAACAACGCGCTTATCAAGCAATATATCGCATTGCTGGCTACGGAAGGCGTGGAACTTGAATTTTCAGAAGATGCCATTGATGAGATCTCGGAGATCGCTGCAGAGGTAAACGACAAGACAGAGAACATAGGCGCCAGGAGACTCCATACGATACTTGAACGTCTGCTCGAGGACATTTCGTTCGAGGCGCCGGAAAGAAAGCAGGAAAAGCTGCTTATAGACAGGGCCTATGTCAAGGAGAAGTTGAGTGACATTGTCATGGATCAGGATTTGAGCAGGTATATCCTATAGCAGTGATGAGCAAGGAGAGAGAATAATTACAGCATTGAGCGATGAGCAACGAGAAGCGGGAAAAAATAAGAGTCTGCCATTTCTCGGGTCTCCCGGGTTGTTTCAACTCATCGCTCTTTACTCATTGCTTATTGCTTTGTTTACTTCCTGTTCGTCTGTTCACACCGAAGTGCATCACGGTTCAATGTATGAGAGGACATATGCCGTTGCATCATGGTATGGCCCTAAATTTCACGGCAGACCCACTTCCTCGGGTGAGATTTTCAATATGTATGCGACGACCTGCGCCCATAAAGAATATCCCTTCGGGACTCTGGTGAAAGTAACGAATACGGAGAATGATCTTTCAGCCGAATGTGTTGTCAATGACAGAGGCCCCTTCGTGGAGGGAAGGGACATCGATCTTTCCTTCGCGACTGCCAAAGAGATTGGCATGATAGGGGCAGGGACGGCCAGGGTATTGCTTGAAGTCAACGGCAGGGATAAGTCTTATGTCCGCTCTGTAGCGGTGCGGACTTCGGCAAAGACAGGCCCCTTTGCCATACAGGTGGGTGCCTTTACAGAGGGTATTAATGCGATACAGTTGAAAGTAGCCCTTGAGCTGAAATACAGTAATGTGTATATTCAGGAAATTGATGTAAAAGGCACGACCTATTACCGGGTAAGGGTCGGCAATTATGATGATTATAGTAACGCGCACTCGATCGCGGAGCAGTTGGGGCAGGAAGGATATCAGGCACTTCTTATGAAGGCCGACTTATCTATCTGAGAAGAGAAACTGTCTTTATAAACGCAAGTTGTGTAAAATTCGTGCATGAAAAAATATAGTGACATAGTTGATTTTCACGGACATTCCTGCCCCGGCCTTGCACTGGGGTACAGAGTCTCTTTACGGGCCATTAAAGAATTCGGAGGCAGATCCGAAGGCGAAGAACTTGTTGCAATTGTCGAAAATAACTCGTGTGCCGTCGATGCGGTTCAGGTTATGACCGGTTGCACCTTCGGGAAAGGCAACCTGATATTTAAAGATTACGGAAAGCAGGTATATACTTTTATTAAAAGACCTTCGGGGAAGAGCATGAGAATTTCCGTCCACTGGCAGAGGCCTGCTGAGTCCGAAACAGACAGGTTGATGTGGACGCGATTTTCAAATGGCGACCGATCAAGGAAGGTGCTGGATTTCGTCCATGACGCAAAGGCCGCCAAAGTTAGGCAGATTCTTGATGCCGGTGAAGCGGAACTGATGAAGGTTTTAAAAGGCGGGCAGGATTTGCCGCGTGAGGCAAGGATTTATCCCAGCGTAAGATGTTCTGAATGCAGTGAAAAGGTGATGGAGCCCAGGGCAAGGGTGAGGAACGGAAAGATACTCTGCATACCATGTTTTGAGAGGGAAGAATAATGGAAGAGATTATAAGAAAGGCAGAAGTCCTGATAGATGCCCTGCCGTTTATCAGAAATTTTTACGGCAAGACGGTTGTTATCAAATATGGAGGTGCGGCCCAGACCAAAGATGAATTGAAGGATTCCTTTGCCAAGGACGTGGTGATGCTCAATTTTATAGGAATCCGGACGGTTATTGTCCACGGCGGTGGGCCCAAGATATCCGCAACAATGGAGAAGATGGGGAAGAAGCCCGAATTTGTTCAGGGACAACGGGTGACAGATCAGGAGACGATGGATATCGTCGAGATGGTTCTTGGCGGTTTAGTGAGCAAGGAGATTGTCTCTCTTATCAACAGACACGGTGGAAAAGCCGTCAGTCTGAGCGGAAAGGATGGGGCACTCATAAAGGCACAAAAGAAGACGATAAAAAAGCTTACGCCGGAGACAGGCGTAAGCGAGATTGTTGATATAGGTCTTGTTGGTGAAGTAGTTTCCATATCTCCGGATATTATCAACAGTCTTGACCGGGACAGTTTTATCCCGGTCATATCTCCCATTGGCGTAGGTCCGCAGGGAGAAACTCTGAATATCAATGCAGACTTCGTGGCTGCGGCTGTTGCTTCTGCGCTTAAGGCAGAAAAGCTCATACTTCTTACCGATGTGCCCGGACTCTTGAATAAAAAAGGTAATATTATCTCTACGCTGAAGAAGGGGCAGGTAACCAGGCTGATCAAGGACGGTACGATCAAGGGCGGTATGCTCCCG
>JAOUFP010000452.1 GCA_029858145.1 Nitrospirota bacterium
TTTTGCATATCTGTTCTGTCTTAAATTTTTGGGTGAACATTCTATTCTTACCGAGATATCGGGATTTGTATTGCTGTCACTCTCCTCACTCATCGCGAAGTTTACAACTTCCGGGGTGATCGACCCCGGGCTGTTCATTGCCGCATCGGTCTTTTTTACAGCAGGCGTTTTCAAGGTGCGAGTGCAGTTTACGAAGGGCATGGCGCAAAGGATTCTCATGGTTATCTACATTGCGTTTGCCTTCACAACCTATTGGCTGATGCATATTCCTGTGCTTGTGCTTCTTCCCTTGACCGATAACCTTATTTTTTCCCTCACTCTTTACCGCGCAAAATTAAGAGTCACCGGGTGGCTTGAAGTACTCAAAGGGGTTGCCTTTTTGCTGCTGATGGCCCTGAGCTACCGCTGAAGTGACATCAGAAGCAGGCGAAAATCTCTTCTTTCGGGACTGCGCCTTCCCGTAAGATCCGTATTTTCTCTTCAGAGGCATCGACAATCGTTGAGGGCTTTCCGCCGGGGGTCTTTCCGCAGTCTACGATAAGATCCACAACATCTCCAAAATACCTGCTCACGTCGCCGGCGTTATCCGCAGGAGGCATGCCGGAGATATTCGCGCTGGTCGCGGTGATCGGAAATCCCAGCGACCGCGCGAGATGAAGCGCAAATGATTCTCCGGGTACCCTCACCGCGATCTTTCCTGTTTTTGCCGTAATGAACTCTGAGATATGCGGCTTTGCGGAAAGCAGGATCGTCAAAGGGCCGGGCCAGAATTTTTCGATCAGTTTTTCCGCTGAGTTTGTTACGAACAGGGCGATGATTTCAAGGAACCGCTTGTCTCCTATAATGAGCGGAAGGGCCTTATCCTGCGACCGGTGCTTAATCCCGTACAGCTTCCCGAGGGTCTCGCTATCGTCAAATTTGACGCCGAGGCCGTAGAATGTCTCTGTGGGATAGGCGACAATGCCCCCCTTGTTAATCACCCCTGAGGCCCTTGCAACGGCTTCTGGCATTCCTGTCTCAGCAGGCCGGACGATTGTCATTTTGTGATGGTAGCATATTAACCTTTTCTTTAGAAAGCCTTATATTTATTTCTTGACAAAATCCCCGGGATTAGTCATATTTAGGCTATCCTGTGCAGTCAATCCAGGATGAGTTAACTTTTTTTAGGAGGGCGCATGAGTGCAATGAGACTGTATGTAGGGAACATCTCGTTTAAGGCAAAGGAGGACGATCTTCGCGAGCTTTTTTCACAGGCAGGAGAGGTGCTGTCGGTGAAGCTGATCGAAGACGCTGCTACCGGCAGACTCAGAGGGTTTGGATTTGTCGAGATGGCCAATGAGGAAGACGCGAAAAAGGCTATTGAGATGTTCAACGGTAAGCAGTTTATGGACAGATCCATAGTTGTCAATGAGGCAAAACCGCAGGAAAAGAAAAGCCACGGCGGCGGCGGCTTCAAAAGCAGAGGCGGCTATGGTGAAAGAAGAGGGGATAGAAGATAGCTGTCTGATTGCGCGCGTGCTTTGTAACTAACCAGCCATTTCAGGACTTCTTAAGGAGCATTGACCCAGGTGAAAGTCCTAATTCTTTAGAGACCACATCACATTTGGATTGAAAGAGGAAGTACGTTCTCTTTTCAGTCCCGGCGATGGTTTCAAAGTTACCCTGGCCTTTGCTGACAATAAGATCAGAGCTGCTGAAGTGCGCCTGAAATTCAGGGGATGTCCACTCAAGAATTGTGCCTATGGCATCGGAGCCGTTATCCACGACCTCGCACAGGTCGGTCAGGTTTGTCTGGAGCGCATCTTCCATAGTTACGTCGTTCAGAACCGGTGAGCCTTTTACAACAGCCTTTACCTTCTTTTTCATGCGGACAAGCTCTTCGATCAAAAGTTTGTCGAATACGATCTCCCCTGAATTATCGAGAAGGTAAAGGACGGTTTCAGTTTGGCAAATCGCTTTTCTGAACGAATCATAGTCATCGACCGCGATAGTTTCCTTCAGCGCGTTCGCCACAGATGCGTTGATATCGATTGAGGTAAAGATCCCGAAATCGATGATATTGCCGGAAATAGCCAGACGCGCGGCTGTCCATAGGGGATCGCGACTGCTGCTGACCTGCTCCTTTAATCCGGGATACAGTTCCATGGCAATGGCGTTGTAATCATGCTTTACTTTTTTGAACGGGTCCAACCCAAGCCTGTCCCTTATCGCCCTGTGGATGAACGTCGTCGTGTAAGCAGGCGGTTTGTCCATGTCCGTCTTCTGCATAATCGAAAGCACATCCTGAATTATTTCCTGTTGGATGTCCTGCTGGCCATAGAGCTGTTTCAGTGCGATTACGGTCTGTCTGAGAAAACAGGGGAAGCACTCAATATGCGTCTTCATCACTTCTTTTTCGCTATCCTGCCTGCCTTTTCTTCGACCTCTTTTGCCATCTTCTGCCGGTGCTCCTGAAGCTTTTTCGTCAATTTCGGGTCTTTGCGCGCCATTATTTGAACAGCAAGGATGGCCGCGTTTCTCGCACCGGCTTTTCCTATTGAAACGGTCGCTACGGGGATGC
>JAOUFP010000054.1 GCA_029858145.1 Nitrospirota bacterium
CGTCTGCAATTTTACTCCTGTGGCGCGGCATAACTACCGGGTGGGTGTACCCGCAGGGGGCTACTGGAGGGAGGTATTGAACAGCGACGCGCATGAATACGGCGGGAGCGGCCACGGCAACCTCGGGGGCGTTGAGGCGACCCCGGTGCCGTATCATGGCAGATATTATTCGCTTTCTTTGATTTTGCCTCCACTCGGCATTCTTTTTTTCAGGCGCGCGGGTTTTAAAGAGTAGATGCCGGCTCAGGGCATTGCGGATTTGCAAATCTCGGCGGATTTCGCGGAAAATTGCGGGGCGGAAGAAATCAGATACATGAAGGCAGATTCGGCTAAAAAGGATTCTTTGCTATGAACAGCGTTATTCTCAGAAATGAAATTCAGGAAAAGATTAATGAGATCAAAGAAGCGGATATTCTCGTCGGCATCCCCAGCTACAATAATGCGCGGACCATAGGCCATGTTGTAAAGGCCGTCCATGCAGGGCTGTCAAAGTATTTCCCCGATAAAAAAGCGGTGATTATAAACTCGGACGGCGGCTCTTCCGACGGCACCATGGATGTGGTGCAGGGCGCGACGATCGAGGATTACAAGTCCATTCTCGTGCAGCACAGGGTCGAGCCTGTTTTTACCATCGCCACCCCGTACCAGGGAATTCCCGGCAAAGGGAGCGCGTTCAGGACTATTTTTGAAATTGCGGCTGCCCTGAATGTAAAGGCATGCGCAGTGGTCGACTCCGACCTGAGGAGCATTACCCCCGAATGGGTAGAACTCCTTATCAAGCCGGTGCTGGAACGCGATTTTGACTATGTACTTCCCTTGTACCACAGGCATAAGTACGACGGGACCATAACGAACAGTATAATTTATCCCTTGACCAGGGCGTTGTACGGCAGGCAGGTGAGGCAGCCGATAGGGGGAGATTTTGGTTTCTCCGGCAAACTGGCAAAATTTTACCTGACGAAAGATGTATGGGAAAGCGATGTCGCGAAATACGGAATCGACATATGGATGACCACTACCGCCATCGCCAATAACTTTAAAGTCTGCCAGTCATTTCTGGGCGCGAAGATTCACGATGCGAAAGACCCGGGCGCTGATCTGAGCGCCATGCTCTATCAGGTGGTGGGCGCAACCTTTGACCTGATGGAAGAATACCCGGGCGTCTGGAAAAAGGTAAAAGCCTCCGAGCCGGTTGCGACGTTCGGGTTCCAGTACGCGGTTGGACTTGAACCGGTGAATGTAAATATCGACAGGATGATAGAAAAATTCAGACTGGGCGTGAAAGAACTGATAAAGATTTGGGAAGGGTTCATCTCAAGGGATATTGCTGCTTTCCTGAGGAGGAGTGAGGATTTGCAGAAGGAGTCCTTTCACATTCCTGATGAAGTATGGGCGGAGATTGTCTGCAGCTTCGCGATCGCATCGCACAGGAAGATAATGAACAGAGAGCATCTCCTCAAATCACTTACGCCGCTGTATATCGGGAAGACAGCCTCGTTTGTAATAGAGACAAGGGAGAGCGATGCGCAGCAGGTTGATCAGAAGATCGAGCAGCTATGCAGGGTATTCGAGAACATCAAGCTTTTTCTGAACGTAAACTGGCGATAATGAAAGGGGATGGTTATGGATTTTTTTCAGAAAGTCATAATTGAACCATCTGAAAGGCTGCTTGAAAGTATTCTTCAGTTTTTGCCGAATTTTTTCTCAGCGCTGCTCATTTTGTTTCTTGGCATTCTGCTGGGGAAGGTTTTAAAAAGCGTCTTTGCAAGGCTTTTCAGGGCGGTCGGACTGGACAGGTTCTTTGAAAGGACCGGCACTGCTGAGCTCATGAAAAAAAGGGGGCTGAAAGATCCGGCCTCTGTTGTGCTTTCAAAGCTTGTCGGATGGATTACTGTTTTCATCTTCGCTGTCGCGGCGATGAAAACACTGGAAGTGCCGGCGGTGGAAAGGATCCTTGAGAGCTTCATCCTCTATCTTCCGAATTTTTTCGTCTCCCTGCTGATACTCTTCCTGGGCTATATGCTGAGCAACTTTTTCGCCCGCGCAGCCCTTATCGCTTCAGTGAACGCGGGACTCCGCATGTCAGGCCTGATCGGGAAAACCGTGAAATTCACGGTGCTTGTCCTTGCCGGCACAATGGCGCTGGAGCAGCTCGGCATCGGCAGGGAGACGATTGTCATCTCCTTTACGATACTCTTCGGCGGGGTCGTGCTCGCGCTTTCTCTTGCGCTCGGGCTTGGCGGAAAGGATATCGCAAGGGAATTTCTTGAAAAAAAGCTGCGGGGCGAAGATAAAAAGGATGAGTTTGAGCATCTCTGACCCCTTAAGGTGCGCGCATGCCTTTTTTCCCGGTCGAACCTCATGCACTGTCCGGGTCAAGCCCGAAACAATAAAATCCCGGAGAGTTAGTGAAGACTCCCTGCGGCAATACCACGGGGAATATCGCCCGCTATCCATTTAATCCGCATTATTCATAAAATGTTGTATTCCAAAGTCAGGAGAAGGCATCGTCGCTTTTATCCGCCGAGGAGGACATTCCCGCTTTGCTGCGGGGCATTTTCCTCCTGATATTCTTAGAAACAGTCTGTCGGACTATCGGAAAATGAAACCGCTCTCAATGCCTTCTCCTTCCTTGTTGCTTGATTACCAACAGAAAGATTCATGAATAAAATGGGTTATAAAATCTCCTGCCCGGACATAGGACACTGGTTGGGGGACGTCCGCTTTTATACTCAGGGTAAGACGATCATAAAAAGGCTGATCGGCCCTGAGGAAGGAGAGGACATGGAAGACGGATTGATTACAGGCGGGATTTTAATGCTGCTGCTGGTGATGATCGCGGTGAATTTTCTGCAGATCATCAAAGGGATCAGGGACTGGTACCGGATAACCAACTATCTGGCGTTCAGGACAAGCCTGACAGTGGCAGAACTGCAGAGGATGAGGGAAAGCAGGCGTCTGCAGGCGCACAACAGATGATCTGACGGAGGCGCCCCCGGCCGGTTCGACCCTGCGCACCTGTTCCCTCCGGTTGCGGCAAGCGCTTCCAGGTGCGGTGCGCGATTTTTCAGAAGGAATACTGCATCCCCAGCAGCCAGCTGTTGTCATTTTTCCTGACGTCCCGGGGAGGATGGCTGTCATGTTCAAAAATATTGGTGAGCTTCAGCGCCCATCCTGCTCCGAGGGCAGAAGATACTCCTGCTTCGTTTCGGAGCTTGTATCTCCCGATATGGTCAAGGTTCGGATAGACGATGAGATGCTCCGAGAATGATACGGCATCCCAGAGCCTGTAACTGAAGATGCCCGCGAAACGGCCTGAGAGATACTGATTGTCGTCCGCCTCTCTGAAGTCATCCGAGACAAACGAGAGGCCGGCTTCGGCAGAGAGGGTCTTGACCGGATCTTCCCATATCTGGTAGCCGGCACCCGGTCCGACTATGGCGCGCAGCGACAGGTCCTTGAACTTGTCGTTCAGCAGCTCAATGCTGAGATAGCCGAAGAAAGCCTTTGTAAAGAAATAGTCGTATTTTAAAGCGCCATAGGTGTTGCGGGTCGTCATAACACCATCTTCTTTCGCGTAATTGAAGAGAAAACGAAAGCTGATTCTGTCGTCAATCCCGCGCCTTGTGGCCTCTGCACCAAGGCTTATGCCGGAACTCGAGGTGTTGCCTGTCTTCGCATTGGCGCCAAGGGTAACGCTCCCTTTCCAGACGGGCCGTTCTTCAGACGGGGCATTGATGGCGGCCACATTGCCCCAGTCGATCGTGGTTTTTCCCCTCGCTTCAGTCGACTCAATATACATGCTTCCGCTTTCATCGGTGTCGATCTTCCCCTTCAGGACCTCGCCGTCTGACAACTTCACGACAGCGTCATTTCTCATGAATATCCGTTTGATCTTCGGCTTCTGTATTTTTATCGGTTCCGAATACCCGGTTTTCAGCGTCAGGGTGCCCTCTGTCATTTCCGTGATCGTACCGGAGAGCCTGTCGCCGTTTTCGAGTATGAGTTCATCTGCTGAGGCGGTGCTGTTGAAAACAAAGAGGAGAACTGACAGGGAAAAAGAAATTCCCGTTATAACTTTGTCCCTTAATGGCATTGAAACACCTCCCTCTTTTGTCTGCAGCCGCTTTTTCCCTGACACAGGGGATTGGACTGCAGGGGCAACAATGAGTGCAGCAGAAACAGTGAAGAAAAATGTGCCGTGCCTTTTCCATGACATCACTTTCCGGTGTCCCGCCTGCCATAACCCGATAGGTACTGTCTATCACATATCCAATTGACTGTCAAATCGCGGCATGCGAAATGGGACCGGCCTTCCGCTGAACACACGGGACAGGAACAGGGAAGGAAAACCCCCGCAGATTGCAAAGTGCGGCAAAAGCCTGTAGATTTAAAAAGTATGAACTGTCTTGATGCTCAGTCCCGGGAAGGGAGAGTCAGACGGGCATTATTTATTAGGTTCTCTTATACCCATGGGAGCGGAGAAATTACTGCGCCTCCGAAACTTTCATGCTGACCCGGCGCGGTTTCCTGCAGCTCTCCGGAGCCGCAGGCTTTTCCCTTCTGCTGAATGGCTGCAGCGCGAAAAGCCTGCCGCTGAGCGCGATTGATCCGGATGAATCCCGCCTGCGCGACATGCCGTTTCTCGGGCTTGCCGAATCGCTTACCGAAGAATATGACTATGAGGCTGTTGTGGAGGGGAAGGTCCCCGATGGCCTGAGGGGCGTGCTCTACAGGAATGGCCCGGCACTCTTCGACAGGGGTGGATTGCGAAAGCGGGCCATCCAGGACGGAGACGGCATGGTCCAGGCGTTCTTTTTTCATGACAAGGGCGTCCGTTTCAGGAATAAATTCGTAAGGACGGAAAAATACGTCGAAGAGTCGGCTGCAGGGAGATTTCTGTATCCGTCATGGTCGACACAGGCGCCCGGAGGTTTCTGGGCAAATTTCTGGGCGGGGGACAAAATGAAGAGCCAGGCGGCAGTGAATGTGTTTCTGAGGAACGGCAGGCTCATCGCGTTCGATGAATCGAACCTGCCCTATGAACTGGACCCTGTGACCCTCGAGACAAAAGGGAGCACCACACTCGGCCTGCCGGAGGGAACGGTCGTCTATTCGGCGCATCCGAAGATCGATCCCCGGAACGGGGAGTGGCTGCATTTCGGACTTCACTACGGAAGGAGAGCGACACTCCATATTACTGTGTTTGACAGAAAAGGGGCCCTGATCCGGCATCAGAAGGTGCCGCTGCCCCGGTACGTCTATTTCCACGATTTCTTCGTCTCCGGCAGGCACCTGATCTTCCATCTGCACCCGGTAAAAATAGACCTCCCGGATTTTCTTCTCGGCAGGAGAAGTCTTGCCGAATCCCTCCGCTGGAAGCCGGAAGAAGGAGATCTGCTTTTGGTCGCGGACCGCTATGGGGCAGCTGAACCGGTCAGCCTGGCGGTCGCCCCGTCATTTATGTGGCATTCCATAAATGCATACGAACAGAACAATGAGATCATTGCGGATTTTATCGGCTATGAGACACCGGATCATTTCATCGGCCCGGATCCGGTAATCTTTGCGGTCATGGCAGGCAGGAGAGGCCGGAACACTTCAAAGGGAGAACTCAGGCGATATGTCATCAGCCTTCCTGAAAAAAAGGTGAGACAGGAAATCATCGGGAAGGGCGGTTACGAATGGCCGGTCATTAATGAAGCATACCGCTGCGGCAGGTACCGTATCGGCTATTGCGCAAAAAGCAGGGGGGATGATTTTTTCTGGTCAGGCATAACAAGATTCGATGCGTCGACATACGGCTCCGAAACCTGTTTTTTTGAAGAGGGGCTCTATTGCGGCGAACCGGTATTTGCGGGAAGGCCGGATTTCCGGTATTCGCCCGATGCTTCCCGGGAACGGGGCTGGCTGCTCACAGAGGTCTACGACAGTCATACACGGAAAAGCTTTCTGTCAATTTTTTCCGCGGAAGATGTTTCCGGTGGTCCCGTCGCGAATGTATATCTGCAGCACCATGTCCCCTTCAGCTACCATGGCCACTGGTATGGGGGGTCGTAAACGTGCAGGCAAAATGCCCTTCCTTGCCGCCGTCTGGCTGAGGCATTTGCGGCTCAGTCCTTGCAGGGACGGCTCAGCATTAAATGCAGAGGCATTAATTTATATTGTTAAACATATTGACAATTATAATGAACTTATTCTATAAAATCAGCAAGGTCGAATTTTTCGTAGAGAGGGGACGGGAAACGGCTTGCCATTCAAGAGAGACTGCAGATGGGTTGCCTCAGCAAAATTCTGCCCCGCGCTTTTTTTGTTTCCTGTCGGGGGGATCAGGGAAACAATATGAAGACAGATGCCAGGTCCGAGAAAAAGCCTCCGATTATATTATCGATGCAGGACATTATTGATGTTGTAGGCGACGGGATAAGCGTTCAGGACACACAGTTCAGAATCCTGTATCAGAATCATATCCATAAGGCCCTCGAGGGAGATCATGTGGGAGAATATTGCTACAAGGCCTATGAGCGGAGGGAACAGGTGTGTGATCGGTGTCATCTTGCCCGGTCGTTCCATGACGGAAAGATCCACAGGACTGTGCAGAGCAGGGTGACGGATGAGGGAAAATTCTACTACGAGATCATCGCTTCTCCCGTGAGGGATGAAACGGGTACTATCATAGCCGGTATCGAGTCGGTGAGAGACGTCACTGAACGCAAGCTGATGGAGGAAAAACTGCATGACATGTCGATGAGAGATGACCTTACCGGTCTTTACAACCGGAGAGGATTCTTTACGCTGGCTGAACAGCAGATAAAAATGGCCAGACGCATGAAAAAAAGAATTCTGGTGTTTTCTGCGGATCTGGACAATCTGAAGCTCATCAATGACACATTTGGACACAAAGAGGGCGATTTCGCCTTGATCGAAGCAGCCGGTATTATTAAACAAACCGTCCGGGAGTCGGACATTGTCGCCCGAATCGGCGGGGATGAGTTTGTCATCCTGCAGTTGGAAGATCATGCAGGAAATTCAGAGGTGTTGACGCAGCGCCTGCAGAACAATTTCAGCAGATACAATGTGAACAGTGACAAACCCTTTGCGCTTTCTGTCAGCACGGGAATTTCGCACTGTGAACCAGCCTCTCTGTGTTCTATTGACGAACTGTTGCTGCAGGCGGACAAAGTGCTGTATGAAGAGAAAAGATCAAAGCGGACGGTTTAGGCTGGCTGCTGCAGTTTTCGGGCTCCCCTTGCCTGCGGCACAGATCTCCTGAAATGCATTAGCACTGATCAGCCTTGTCCGGGTCTTTTAGTCGGATACAGCAGCCTTGGGGATATCCGCGGCCCCGGAAAAAAAGCGGTTATGCCCCTGCGGGTAAATAGTTATCGCATTTTTCGTGTTATCAGTCATGACAGGCGCATATGCATAAAAACCTTTCATAATGCGGAATTTTGCTGCTGAAGAAAAAGGTCGGCTGCACAAAAAAAGTTTTTCCAAAAACATCCGGCGCCCGGGCCGCAGTCTTTTTGGCAGGAGAAGCGCCGCCAGGAGAAATCAGCAGTGAAAGAAAGAGCCCTTTATACACTATAAAGGTGGTGCTTGTTTCCATCTTTCTCCGTTGTCTCTTTGAGACTACTCGTCTCGTGACTATTAGTCTTTTGTCCATATAGTCAGGGACCTAATGTCCTTCAGCCACATGTCCGGCGACTTTGTATTCAGAGACTTTGAAAAAAGAGGAGCAAGACCACCACCTTGCAGAACCTTACTCCTTAATTCAAAGCTACTCCTCTTGCCGGGTGCTGTCAAGGGTATTCTTGCTTTCCCCTGATTTTCATTGATCTGCCCGGAAACTTCCCTTTTATGATCTGCCTGTGCGCTCATCGCGCGCGGTGCATCGGCGGGGAGATGTTCAAATGAAACGAACGGTCAAAGTCCTCTGCAGAAGGTGAACTTTCGCGATTCAGGAAAGAAAGGGAGCAGCGACAAGCAAGAAATCAGGTTGACAGAAATGCCGGAAAGAAGAAAAAATATGTTCATTATCGGGGAGGTTTCATCTAAATGTTGAAGAAAAATGAGAAA
The DNA here is from genome assembly GCA_029858145.1 of Nitrospirota bacterium. Classification (GTDB taxonomy): domain Bacteria; phylum Nitrospirota; class Thermodesulfovibrionia; order Thermodesulfovibrionales; family UBA6898; genus JAOUFP01. The sequence goes on from JAOUFP010000054.1 coordinate 8,080, forward strand.
GTGCTTGATGATGAAAGGAAAATTAGAGTATTGTTATAAGGCGGGAGCGCGCCACAATGTATTGTTTCGGCGAATCACAAAGGGATGAAGAAAAAGCCGGGCAGAGTTCAGCAGATACCTACTTTCTATGCAAAATGGTAAAGGAGGCATTGAGTGAGCATGTCGACAATCTTTTTTCGGGGTAGCAATTGAACAGCAAAGAAACAACACTTCCCCATACAGACCGTTCAGGACAGTGCGGGAAGGCATCCAATGCTAAAAAGGTATGCAAGCAGAAACTGGTCAATATCCTCAACTACGTCAATTTCAATAACGGCGATGTCATCGCACATTTCAGACACAAGAAGTTCAATGAAGTCATCTCTGTTACGATGAAGCCGCAGCCCTGCAGCGGGGATATACTGGAGTGTCTCTGGAATGAACCTCCCGGGAATATTTTCTCATCCTACGAGTTTCTCTATTTTATGATCGACAGCGGACTCGTGATGACGAGTGTGCAGCCTCTTGTCGGGGAGATCACCGAAAGGGGAATTGTCTTTTCGCTGCAGGAAGACGGTGCCACTGAATACGCACGAAGGAAATCGCTCAGGCGGCGAAGCGCGGGTTTGAAGGTGGAAATTCTGCAGAGCGGGGTGTTGCTGAGCGGCACCCTCGTTGACTACAGCAGCGTGTCTTTCCGTATCGCTGTTCCCTCCGAATCTTTTGCATCTTTTCGCTATCTGAATTCAGACGAGCCCGTCATGCTTCTTCTGAAAAAAAAGGACGTCATCCTCTATTCAGGCGAGGCGCGTATTACAGGCCAGCGGAGGGAAGATCATTTACAGATGCTGATTGCCGAGCCGATTGCCAGCCGGATCAACAGATTTAAAAACAAGGAGTTCAGGAGTTTGCGCCACAGGATCGTGCCTTTGCCGAGCATGAATTTCAATCATCCGTTTTGCGGGGGCGAGTTCAGTCTCGAGATCGAGGACCTTGGGGGCTCAGGTTTCTCGGTGGAAGAGCATGCGAGCGAAGCGGTGCTCTTCCCCGGTCTCATTCTGCCTGAGGCAGAGATCGTCTTCGCGAGCGATTTTGCGATCAGGTGTCAGGCTCAGGTAGTGTACCGGAAAGCCATGCATAATGAGAAAAAAATCGTTTTCCGGTATGGCTTGGCCTTCCTCGATATGGATAATCGTGATCAGATAAGGCTTTCGGCATTTCTGCATCATTATTCTGATAATAAATCGTATGTCTGCAATAAGGTTTCCCAGGAGAGCCTGTGGAGATTCTTTTTCGAAAGCGGCTTCATATACCCTGAAAAGTATGCATCGATGGAAAGCAGGAAGGAGGACTTTAAGGAAACCTACCGTCGTCTCTACATGGAAAATGCCCATGTCGCACGGCATTTCATCTATCAGGAAAAGGGAGTTATTCTGGGACATATGGCGATGGTCAGATTCTATGAGAACGCCTGGCTCATCCATCACCATGCCGCAAGCAGGGCAGGCAGCATAAAAGCCGGCGTCGCGGTTCTCAGGCAGGTCGGACGTTACGTCAACGAATTCCATTCGCTCCGGTCTACACATATGAATTATGTTTTCTGCTATTTCAGGGAAAACAACAAATTCCCGCGGCGGGTCTTTGGAGGATGTGCTGAAGAGCTGGCAAATCCCCAGTCATGTTCTCTTGATTCATTTGTGTACCACAAGTTTAGAAAGGGTATTCGTCCGGGCAATTATGTGGCGATAGAGCTGGAAAAATCTTATCCTGAGGATATTGAAGAATTGACGAGGTTCTACGAGCATCATTCGGGGGGGCTGATGCTCAAGGCGCTCGACCTTGAGCCTGATCTCATTGACTGCGATGATCTCAACAGCGAATTCGGGGAAATAGGATTTATGCGGAAGCGGCTTTTATTTTCCCTGAAAAAAGAGGGGAACCTCAAAGCGGTCATCATGGTAAACATTTCTGATGTCGGCCTGAACTTCTCAAATCTCACTAACTGTATGCATTTTTTTGTTGTGGATGAAGAAGACCTTTCCTATGAGGACTTCGATGCGGCGGTCTCGGAACTCGCGGAATACTACGAGGAACATGAAATACCGGTCCTCATTTATCCTGCGAGATTTGTCGTTGCCAGGAATATCCCCCATGAGAAACTCTATACCCTCTGGGTTTTGAATGTGCAGGCATTGGATCAATACTTTGCATTTATCGATAGTCTTTTTATCCGTCATCACCATGAAAATAACGAAACAAATAATAAGGCGTATAAATGAATTGGCAAGGAGATACTGACAACCGGCTGTATAATTCAAGGATAATAAATACCTTCATCAAGTTCATCCAGAATAAATACAGTTATATCAATATCGCCTCTCTCCTGCGGGATGCCGAGATAGAAAGCTATCAGGCCTATGATGAAAGTCACTGGTTTACGCAGGAGGAAGTCGATCGGTTTTATGAAGTCGTCAGGAAGCTGACCGGAAATGACAAAATAGCAAGGGATGCGGGAAGATTTGCTGCTTCACCCGATGCAATCGGACTTATGCGGAAATACATTCTCGGCTTTGTCGGTCCGCTCAAGGCTTATGAAAT
>JAOUFP010000453.1 GCA_029858145.1 Nitrospirota bacterium
CTGGCGTGACATACTGAGATAATAATTGTACGCGATGACCGCAGGGATGGCAGCCGCAAGGCCGACCGCCGTAGCGATGAGGGCCTCGGCGATACCGGGAGCAACAATCGCAAGAGATGCTGAACCCGCAGCCCCGATGCCGTGGAAAGAATTCATGATCCCCCATACCGTCCCGAAAAGCCCTATAAAGGGCGAGGTCGAACCGGTGGTGGCGAGGAAATTAAGATATTTCTCGAGCTTGACCGATTCGAGCGTTTCATACCGTCTGAGAAGTCGCTTCACTTCGCTCGTATCACGGCTCGTCTCGTCGGAATAGACAGATTTAAACACATTCGCGATAGGACTCAAATTGAGATTCCTTGTAGATTTATAAAGATCAGTTACATTTTTGTTTGTCCGGTAAGACTGCAAAAATTTTTCTGACTCTTTATTGGCCTTCGCGAAATATCTCTGTTTATAAAAAATAATCGCCCATGAAACAACAGAGAAAAAAAGGAGTATAAGCAACACCCCCTTCACCACATAACCGGCCTGAAGGATTAATTGCAGAGCTGATTGGTTCATACATTACCTCAATAGAGTTTTTTTGAATTTAGCTAATTTGGCTCAAAAAGTCAAATTACCAACATATTCAATGCGTTATATAATAACATTAAACCAATGAATAAATTATTTTGTTTCTGTTATAATTACCAATCCCGGAGGGGTGGCCGAGCGGTTGAAGGCGACGGTCTTGAAAATCGTTGTAGGGGCGACTCTACCGTGAGTTCGAATCTCACCCCCTCCGCCATACTTTTCAGCACATAACCAGCTTTTGCACCCACAGAATATTCTCTTGCCCGGACCTTACGGGAATGCCTGCTGAATGTCCCGTCATCTTGTGGCATAAATGAAAGCAAGCTGTCACAAAAAAATTCTGCCTTGCCCGTCAAGCACGTTCCGTCCCCCATACGGGATGCTTGACTTGAATGTCATACTCTGCGTTTCAAAAAACAACACCTTGACAGACACTTACAGGATGTTATACTGAAAATAAAACCTTAATGTGCTGTTGAATGTTGAAAAGGAGGTGATGCAAGGCTTTCTGCGCAACCAACTGTTTTATTGATGCATAATCTGTGTTCTCTCAGTTAACTTTTCCTCAGTAGCATGTTTTCCCCTTGCAACCTTTAAAAGGAGGCTCATATGAAGACTTTAACTCTGATTCTTGCATTAGTTTTCCTGGCTTTCCCCCTTTCGGCATCAGCCGAAAAGGCGAAGACCATTGACGAACTTGCCAAGATGTATGATTCGTCGAGATGCAAAGCCTGTCATGCCGAGATTTATGCTCAGTGGGAAAAATCTCACCATGCACGATCGCTGATGGGTTTCAAGGGTGGGCTTATGCTCACGCCGCTTGCAAAAAAAGGAGCGACCGCCTTTTCTCCCGAGGACCCCAAAAAGGCGACAATCAAGAATTTCCCCTGTTTTAAATGTCATCTGCCACAGGCTATTACCTCTGCCGAAGACTCTGTCGCCGTCGAGCTTGCAGAAGCATTGCTGGCTGGAGATGCGACCAAAGTTGCTAAGCTTCATATCGGGTGCATTGTCTGCCATAATGACAAGGCCATTATCCACAAGCGGGAATTAGGCGAACCGGAAAAAGGAGTCCTGTACAGTACAAAAGAGGTCAAATCACATCCTGACGGTACGTTCAAGACAGTAAAAAAGAGCGCTATCATGGACAACGCTGTTTACTGCGGCCAGTGCCATGGGCTCGGTCCGAATCTTGAATTTGACCAGGCATTCCAGTGCGCAAACCTCTACGGGAGCTATCTCCATAACTATGTTTCCGGAGGCGGAACCCAGTCGTGCCAGGACTGTCATATGAAGAAAGGCGATCATCTCATCGCTCCCAACTTTAATGACGACAAGCAGACTTCCGAACTTCTTGCCAGCGCGCTTTCTCTTGATGTTGAAACCCTTGGTTACGACTGGCTCAGAAAGGCAAATACGTATGTGCCGAAGATTGTGGTTACTACGAAAATTACTTCAAACGCGGGCCACAGAATCCCTGACGGTTGACCGTCCCACAACAGAGTGGTCATGGTAGTGACCGCAAAGACAGCAGATGGCAAAGAGATCGGCAAAGAAGAAAGACATTATCATCCTCAGGCAACGAACTGCCGCGATACAAAAGAGAAATACGGGGCACAGTGGAAAGTCGCTAATATCCGTGATACGAGCATCCAGCCTTTCAAGGCCAAAACAGAGACCATAGAGTTTGACTTGCCCGAAGGGGTGAGGTCAGCAGACGTGACCGTCGACCTTTTCTATGAGGCGGTAAATCCTGACAACAAGTACCCGATTCACACCATAACAAGGAAGGTATCGCTGGACAAGTAGTAATTGCTCATTGATTGAAAGGCTATGTCTTTGCTCAAAAAAGGCATAGCCTTTTTTTATTTTGTCAGCGCATCAGACAATCGCGCAAACTCTTCGATGCTCAGGGTCTCGGGCCTTCTCTGCGGGTCAATCCCCGCGAAAAGCATCACCTCTTTTATATCCGC
>JAOUFP010000454.1 GCA_029858145.1 Nitrospirota bacterium
CATTCCAAGAATCTCCCTTCTTCTGGGTGACGCGGAAGCAAGAATGATTCTTCTCTGTTCAGGCATACTGTCCTGCCACATATCCCGAGGCCCAGGCCCAGTGGAGATTGTAGCCTCCGAGTTGGCCTGTCACATCAAGGACCTCTCCGGCAAAAAAGAGGCCGGGGACCTTCTTTGCTTCCATAGTCTTTGATGATAATTCGTCTGTTTCCACGCCGCCCATGGTGACTTCAGCCTTCTTGTATCCCTGCGTGCCCCGCGGCCCGATCTCCCAGTTGTGCAGATGGCCGGCTATCTCCACGAGTTCTTTATCGTTATACTGGCAAAGCGGTTTTGAAGAGATATAGAGATCACTCCACGCCCGTGCAAAACGCCGGGGAAACAATTCAGCGAGGAGATTCTGCATCTCTATCCTGCTCCCCTGTCTGGACCTGAATATTTCAAGTGCGTCGGCAGCAGGCAATAAATCGATCTTCAGCCTGTCGCCCTGTTTCCAACAGGAAGACGCCTGGAGAATGGCAGGACCGCTCAGACCCTGATGCGTAAAGAGCATCTCCCCCGGAAACTCGCTGTCGCGGCAGCGTATCTTTACAGCGAGGGAAATTCCGCTCAGCGCGCCGAATATTTTCATGTCGTTACGGGAAAATAAAAGCGGCACCAGTCCGGGCTTCAGGGACGTAACCTGTATCCCGAACTGTCTGGCAATGTGATATCCGATTCCGGTTGCGCCGAGGGCCGGATAAGACAACCCTCCTGTTGCAACGACCAGTGATTCAGACTCGAAAGTCCCCTGGTTCGTAATAAGTTCAAAAAGGTCTTTTTTGCGCGCCTCTGCAAGCCTGCACTTCAATCGCAGTTCAACGCCTGCCTTTCGGACTTCCTCCTGAAGCATCCGCAGCACCTCCAGAGAATTCTTTCTGCAAAACAGTTGTCCCTTTTCCTTTTCATAGTATTGAATATTGTATTTCTCCAGCATGACGGTGAAATCATGCGGGGTAAAACGGGCGAGCGCAGATTTGCAGAAATGGGGGTTCCCGGAAAGATAATGCTCATGCCCCATGTGGACGTTCGTAAAATTGCAGCGGCCGCCGCCTGAAATACGTATCTTCTGCCCCGGCCTTTCTGCGTGATCGAGGACAAGTACCGAGCGGCCTCTTTTCCCGGCTTCTATCGCGCACATCAGTCCGGCAGCACCGGCGCCGATGACAATAATATCTTTTCTCATAAAACCCTTTCACAAAAAAACGATCTACGAAATATACCATGTGTCTTTCAGTGAATACAAATTGCCCGCCGTGGTCAGCCGGCAGTGCTCCCGCAGCGTTCAATACCAGCTGTTTTCTTTCATTTTTTAATCGCGACCGAATATAATTTAATGCACCCTGAAACAAGAAATACCTCCAGGAGTAAGAGAATGAAAAAAACAGCACAGCGTTCATCAAAGAAGATCACCACAACATGGGACCTTAAAAGACTTTTTGAAAACGACGATGATCCCAGGATAGAAAATAACACAAAAACGGTTGAACAGAAAAACCACGCCTTTATCAGTAAATGGAAGGACCGGAAGGACTATCTGAATGACCCGGGAGTGCTCAGAAAGGCGCTCGACGAATATGAGGCATTGAAGAAAAACTATGGGACGGACGGGGACGCGGGATACTATTTCTGGCTTCGCACCCAGATTGACCGCAACAATACTGATCTCAAGGCCAAGTATAACAAGATCGAGGAGTTCAGCCGCAAGCTGCAAAATGAAATCCAGTTCTTTCATCTCAGGATAGCCAAGATTCCGAAAGCCCGGCAGGCTTTATTCCTTAAATACCCCGGCTTAAAAAAATACAGGCATTTTCTGGAGAGGATTTTTGCGGAATCTGATTACATGCTCGGCGAAAATGAAGAAAAGATCCTGAATCTGAAAACAGCAACTTCCTATTCAAACTGGGTAAGGATGACGTCTGATTTTCTCGCGAAGGAAGAAAGGAAAGTGCTTCTCGACGACGGGAGTTCGGCAGTCAAGACGCTTCCCGAGATCTCAAGCCTCACGTACAGCAAAAACAAAAAAGTCCGGGATGCTGCTGCAGGGGCATTCAACGCGATCATGGAAAAGCATGTTGATGTCGCGGAGGTTGAGGTAAATTCCATACTGGCAAACAAGAAGGTTGATGACGAACTCAGGAAAGTGGCAAGGCCTGATCTCCTCAGACATATCAGCGACGATGTTGAAAGCGAGGTGGTGGATTCCCTGGTAAAGGCTGTGTCAGACAGATTCCACATCTCTGCAGACTATTACAAGTTAAAGTCCAGGCTGCTTGGGGTGAAGCGCTTGCGCTATCACGAGCGGAACGTGGAAATCGGCGACATAGATCTGCTCTACCCCTATGAAAAATCCATAAAGCTCATCTACACTGTTTTTAGCAGGCTTGACAGAAAATTCACCGAAATCCTTACAGGCTTCATTGAAAACAGTCAGTTCGATGTACATCCCCGGAAAGGGAAAGGGAGCGGGGCCTTCTGCGTCCATCATCTTATCACACA
>JAOUFP010000455.1 GCA_029858145.1 Nitrospirota bacterium
TACGTCCCTGACCTCTTTGCTCCTTTCGGAATGCTCGATGATCACTGAATGGCCCTTTACCTCGTCCCGCGCCTGTTCCCGGTAACGGAAGTCGGTCAGGAGCAGGGCGTGTTTCTGTGTGATGATGATATAGCCGGAGGTGCCCGTAAAACCGGAAAGGTACCTTACGTTCGCAAGGTCTGTAATGAGGAGACCGTTGATACGCTCTTTTAAAAGCCTTTTTCTAAGAATTGCCTTTTTTTGCATGTGCGATGGAGACTGCGGCGCGTAACCCGAGGAGATAACCCTCAGGGCCGAATCCCGATATCTGGCCGTGAGCTACCGCTGAGATGAGCGACTTGTGCCTGAACTCTTCCCTCTTGTATATATTGGACAGGTGTATCTCGACCGTCGGCACCTCGACCGCTGCTATCGCGTCCCTGATCGCAACGCTCGTGTGTGTGTAAGCCGCAGGGTTGATGACGATCGCGTCATGGCCCTTAGCATTCTGTATCAGGTCCACGATGTCGCCTTCATGGTTGGACTGATGGATCGCAAGCTTTACCTTAAGCTCCTTTGCAAGTTTCTGCATAGATGCATTTATGTCCTCCAGGGTCATGGTCCCGTAAATATCGGATTCCCTTGTACCGAGGAGATTGAGGTTCGGCCCGTTTATAACAAGGATCTTCATTTGTTCTCTCCCTTAAATATTTTTATTCAGGCTATTTTAGCATAGAAGTGAGAGGAATGAAGGAAAATCTGCTGTGCCAATAGTTCGTGCTGGTACAACAATTACGTGCATTGGCACAGAATAAAGCAATGTCAGGGAGTATCTCCCGCTGATCTTCTTATGTAACTATATGTTTATAATGGGTATTTATTTATTTAATTATTCCTTAACAATTGGCAATCTTTTTGCTAATATTGTCTCGTCCTACAAAGGAAACATTGCATCTGGCAACCGGACTTTTTCATGACCTTGGGGATTGTAGAGCTTATTGTTGTGTATATAGAAATTCAAAACTGTTTTGTAGTGATATCTCAAACTGCCATTCAAAAAGGAGAAGAAGAATTATGATGAGGATATTGACGTTGCTATGCGTTTTTGCCATTGTTTTACTATGTTCACTACAGGCCCATGCTGCCCTGTTAGATCGAGGTACGGACAGTCTCGGCAATAAACTTATCTATGACACCGACCTTGATATCACATGGTACGATTATACGAGCCCAAAAAATATTTGGCAGGTTCAGATGGACTGGGCTGGTGCCCTGGATGTAAACCTCGGTGGGACGCATTTTACTGACTGGCGGCTGCCGACAACAGTAGACGGAGAATACGTATGGGGATATAATGGCACGACCACTGCAGGCTATAACATAACAAGCAGTGAGATGGGGCACCTGTTCTATACTGAATTATTGAATAAAGGATATTATACTCCCACCGGTGCTTGTCTTTATGACGATCTTTTTAAAAATGTTGGTCTAAAAAATACAGGTGACTTCCAGAATCTGCAGAACGTTGCCTACTGGTCCAGCACCACATATCTTGGCAGCACGAACGCGGCATGGAAATTCAGCAACTATGACGGTGGCCAGTACGACAACGATCAGATAGAAGGTCTTTATGCCATTGCCGTGCGTCCCGGAGATGTCGCTGTCGCTGTCGCGCCTGAACCAATATCAATGGTATTATTTGGAACAGGAGGGATTTTTATGGCAGCGTGCAGGAAGCTTCGCAAGGCGGCGGCATAGGGAGTTTAGTGATGTATTTGGAGGCTAATCAGGCGGAATTTGATGTATTATCTATTTTCAGTTAATATGTCCGGGGAAAGGTTCCGCCATGAAAAGACAATTACTATACTTCGCGCTTATTTGTGTTGTACCGGCAATACTGTATGTCCTGTCACTGGAGAAGGTCATTCCAACTCCTGTTGATGATACGCATGCTGGCCTTACAGAAGAGATACAGTGTTTTGAGTGCCATGGTGAAGGCAGGGATAACGCCCGGAAAAAAGAACATCCACCGAAAGATCAATGCTTCAAGTGCCACTAAGCTTTAATGAACAAGCGGGTAAGCGGGAAAGATAGAAAGCAGCCCGGGGTTAAAAGATTTACGAATGTTTACTTGATGATCCTGTCAAGTATAACATTCGCTGCCTCGATCTTTTTCATGAGGGGATATTCGGAGACATCGCCTTTTTTTGTGATGATGGTGATGATGTTCGTGTCAACATCAAAACCCGCTCCCTTTTGGGTGATATCGTTCAGGACGATAAGGTCGAGGTTCTTTTTCTTGAGCTTGTTTTTGGCATTGTCGATGTTGTTGCCAGTCTCTGCTGCAAATCCGACAAGTTTGGATCTGCCTTTCATTTTGCCGAGTTTCAGCAGGATATCGGTATTCTTCTTCAGGTCAAGGGTATTAACTATATTTTTATCGAGCTTTAGATCGGTTTTAGATGATGGCCTGAAATCAGCGACAGCTGCTGCCATGATCACCGCATCAGCATTCTGAAGGCACTTCAATATCGCAGCCTCCATCTGTGCGGCG
>JAOUFP010000055.1 GCA_029858145.1 Nitrospirota bacterium
TTTTTGAGCTCCGCAAGCCTCCTGAAATAGGGTCTGGCCCTTTCAGGTTCTTCAAAGTAAGGGGGCATGGTCATCAACCCCTCGAGTTTCACGTGCTTGAGCGCCGCGATCCTCCCGATAAGGGGGTAGAAGTCATCTGCTTCCACTCCCTGCTTTGTTTCTTCTTCAGATAATTTCACCTGTACGAGAATTCTCTGAACCTTCTCAATTTTCGCTGCCTGTCTGTCCAGTTCCTCGGCCAGTTCCTGCGAATCAACAGAGTGAATAAGGTCGAACAGTTTGACCGCTGTTTTTGCCTTGTTCTTTTGCAGATGCCCGATAAGATGCCATACCAGCGCACCCCCTCCGGCTCGAAGCTCCCCGCTTGCGATCTTTTTCTGCGCCTCCTGCACCCGGTTTTCTCCAAATTCCCTCAACCCTGAATCAAGCGCTTTTCTGATGACATCAATATGCACATTCTTCGTGACCGCAATCAACGTGATCTCAGACGGTTCCCGCCCCGCTCTCATAGCGGCCTGGGCCATTCTCCGGCAAATCTCTTTCAGGTTGTCGAAAAGCTGTATTTCATCCATGCATGTCGAATGTCCGGGCCGATCAATAAAAATATGTATATAGTATTATCTATGCGATTAAAATTCAACGAATTCGTGGACAGAGTTTGAAAAACAACCTTCACCCCTCAAGCGCCTTTTGATATTCATTCCAGAGTTTTTCCTTGGAGATACCGGCGTCTATGAAATCCCACGGGAGGATCTCTGACAGTTCTTTCTTTCTGAATATATAAAAGTCGAGGCTTTCTTTAAATAACCGGTCTTTGGCCGCAAGGGGGTCGCCTGAGGCGATTTTTTCGATCAGGGCCCCCACCCTCCTGTCACCCATGGCAAACAAACCCTGTATATGCGCGTACTTCGGAACATCATGGAACACCCTCACCCCTCTTTCGTCCAGAAGTCCCTTTTTAATCATCTTCAATCTTTCCTTTATCTCCTTCAGGGGAACCATGGGATGCCACTGAAACGGGGTAAAAGGCTTCGGCACAAACGTGCTTACGCTCAGGGTAATATGGCCTCTCTTTGAATTTCCGCGTATTTTTTTTACCAGATCAATAATGCCGCCTGCATCTTCCGCCGTCTCCGTCGGCAATCCGATCATGAAATAGAGCCTTAAGGTCTCAATATCGCCGTCAAGGATACACTGCGCGGTTTCAAGAATATCCTCCTCGGAGATCCTTTTATTGATAACTTTTCTGAGTCTTTCGGTGCCTGCCTCCGGTGCTATCGAAACACTCTTATGCCCTTTCATCAAAGCCGCGATTCGCGCGCTCTTTATATTCGCGCGGAGAGAAGTAATAGAAAAATCAACACCCTCCATCATGAGAACCTCTTCCGCGTGGGGATAATCAGAAAGTGACGGGCCGATCAGTCCGACCCGCCTGGTCATGGTCAGGGCCTCTTCAATTTCTGCCTTAAGAACTGCGAAATCCTTCTTCCTCGCCGGCTTATATATCTGCCCCGCGAGACAAAACCTGCATGACCATGGGCAGCCGCGCATGGCCTCGAGAAGATACATGTCCGAAAATTCGATCTCCGGGCTTGTGATCGCGGACTTCAAAAAAGATTTTGATATATCGGCAATGGTCTGCTTCCTGATCATCGCAGGCGCGTTATTTCCCGCCTCCCTGCTGATAATGCGGCCGGAGTCATCACAGGCGACTGAATAAAACCGCGGGATATATATTCCTTCCTGGCTTAAAAGGCGCCTGAAGAGATCTGCCTTCCCTCTGTACCCTCTGTACATGGAGAGGAATTCACCGAGCATCTCCTCCGCTTCTCCTGTAAAGGATACGTCTATGAAGCCGGACAGAGGCTCAGGATTATAAAAGGCACATACCCCGCCCATAATCACAAGCGGATAGGAATCATCCCTCTCGATACTTTTCAAAGGGATTTGCGCCATTTTCAGAATTTTTACGATATGCGGATAGTCATTCTCGAAGGAAACAGAAAAGGCTATGATATCGAACTTATCGAGCGTCCTCTTTGATTCAAGCGAAAAGGGCCTCGTATTTGTCCTGATGTGTTCATCAATATCCCCTTCCTCAGGCAGAAAAACCCTCTCGCATACGACGTCATGCATGCTGTTTAAAAAGCCGTATATCCCCTGATACCCAAGGCTCGCCATGCCGACGGCGTACCTGTTCGGATACACAAGGGCTATATTAATCCTGCCCCCGGGGTCTTTGAATACAGTCCCTTTTTCTTTTGAAATCAGATAGTTTGCTTTATCAACGAGTTTTCTGTTCATCACAAATCCACTTACAGACAAGTTCATTATACTTCTTTTAACTGCTTTATTTATATGCAGTTCAGACAGATTTGCTGCACATCTGCTGCTTCAAACATTTGAATCTTCCGACTTTTCTGTGGAATTCTATTTATTCCATTCTTTGTAAAACCAGGGGAAGGGAAGATGGTCGTAATTTTAAAACTCCCCCTCTATCCCCCTTTGCGAAAGGGAGAAGAAAAATAGTGCTGCCAAAGGTATGCTCCAAAGCTGATTTATACCAGAGCTGCTTCGCCTTTCTTTTCATTTATTCAAAGGGCGTGTTACTATTTTCTATGAAAATCGTCGCCCAAAACAGAAAAGCCTACCACGACTATACGATTGAAGAAACTTTGGAGGCCGGCATGATGCTCACCGGCACAGAGGTCAAATCATTGCGTGACGGCAAAGCTAATCTGAAAGACAGTTATGTGATCGTGAAGGATTCAGAGGTATTTCTCCTGAATTGTCATATCAGCCCCTATACTCACGGCAATATTATGAACCACGACCCCATCCGGACGAGAAAACTTCTGCTCCATAAAAAGGAAATAGCCAAGATTCAGGTAAAGGCCGCTCAAAAGGGGTACTCTCTTATCCCCCTGAAGATATACTTCAAAGGGTCACATGCCAAGGTGGAGATTGGTCTTGCTCGTGGCAAAAAACAGTACGAAAAGAGGGATACCATTAAGAAAAGAGAGGCTGACAGGGAGATAGAACGCGCCATGAAAAGCCGCTGATATGTTATACTATTAATAAGCTGTATTAACCTTTATTTGCTTTGGGGGCGAATGGGCTCGACGGGGGTTATGAGGCTTATGTGGCATGTCGTGGCTCCATCACCACGTAAAAAGATGGAAAAACACACAAACGCCAACAACGAACTGGCACTCGCTGCTTAATTAAAGCAGCTCGCTACTTTGGGATCGCCTGTGTTCCGGGGATAGCGACGATCAGCAGGCTGGCAGCAGGGAGAGCTCCTGACTCTGTTGCGAGACAAAGGGAGATTGGATTTCAGGAAGCCTGTCTGGCGGCGTCCTGAAGTCTGAAAACTGAAAAGACAGTCTACACATGTAGAAGCATAAGAGTAGTGCTTTCGGACGCGGGTTCGATTCCCGCCGCCTCCACCATTTAAAGAGAGATCTGTTCTTTAAAACTTTTCTCTCCCCCCCTTATATCAAAGGGCATGCGTTGTCCGCTTTCATCATGAATTTCATGCTATTATCATCACTTTATTGCAAAACGCCCTCTATATATGGAAAATGTATAGAGTCATGAAAAAATTATTGATACTCTTCATCGTGGGGCTGCTTACGGCGTCTCCCCTTTTTGCGGAAGAAAAAAAGGAAGTTTCCCTGAGGTTCAGCAGGCAAGGCAACATCATAAGGGTCGTTCTGGAGTCTTATGACAATTTTATATTGAACGCGAACATCGCGGACACGCTGTCGAGCATAAAAATAGAATTCCCCGCGCTTTTTCAACTGAAGAAACCGAAGGATTTTATCTTTGAGACCAGCTTGAAAGATCGTTTGCTGATCATTGCCATGAAAAACATCGGGGAAATCAGGACGTATAAACTTTCCTCACCCGCGCGAATCGTCTTTGACCTCACGCTTGCCCAGAATACAAATAAGGAACAGAGTCCTAAACCTGAACTGAACCCTGAATTGAAACCCGATCTGAAAACGGAGCCGACGCCGGAACTGAAACCGGAAGCAAAGCCGGAGCAGCCTGTCGAAGCGCAAGCCGTTCCAAAACTATATGTCATTGACGCCGGTCACGGCGGATACGACTACGGCATACTATCAAATGACTCAAAAGAAAAAGACCTGAACCTGCTTTTGACAAAAGACCTCTCTGCCGCCCTCTCGAAAAAAGGGAACAAGATATTTCTTACCCGCAAGGTAGACCAGTCATTGTCCATACTGGAGAGGATCATTCTCGGAAACAGCAGGAATCCCTATATATTCATCTCGCTGCACTCTTCTGCCTCCAATGCATTTGTTGTATACACCGGAACAGTTGACGAACCGTCAACAGAAGCCTCTGTCCTGCTTTACAGTCTGTCCGCGAGGCAGAGACGACACATAGAAAAAAGCAGGGCCCTGGCAAAAGCGATAGGAACTTCCTTAAAGGCTGAATTTAAGGAAGACGTTGTGACAAGAGAAATGCCGCTCCCGATACTGAACTCTATGGATTCAACCGCCGTACTTATAGAATATCCTTCGTTGCAGCTGAATACCTATGACCAGCAGATGCGTAACCGGGTAGCAAATGCTATCCTGAAAGGTATCCAGTCCTATGAGTAGAAGAAATCTGCTGGCAATGCTTGTTATCCTGATTTTCATCGCGGCTGCCGCGGGAAGCTATTTCTTTATGCGCAATTTCTCCCAAGCGGAAAAACAGGTTCCCTTATCTCCGGTTCAGAGCCCTTTGATGCAGGCAGGTGATATCACTGTTCTGAGAATCTATCAACCCCGGGGAGGCCGGCTCGAAATGATAGAGAAAAAAATTCCCAAAAGAATAAGCAGCACGGCAATTGCTGAAGCAGTTATCGAGGAATTCTTCAGACAACCCCTTGCCGAAGGAGTTTCAGGGATTCCTTTAAATGTTAAATTGCTTGGTCTCTATAAGGACGAGGCGCAGATGCTCTACATAGACCTGTCAGATGAAGTACGCAGAAATTTTCAGGGAGATGCACTTTCAGAGTATCTGCTTCTGAGCGGCATATACAAAAGCCTTGTTTCAAACGTGCAGGATTTTCAGGACGTCAAGATGCTGGTGGAAGGCAGGGAACTGGAAACATTGGGCGGTCATTTTTACCTGAAGTATCCGTTAAAGGATATGCTCACGACAGAACTCAGGGGAGACACCAGGATATAGAATGAGCAGGGAATCAAAGCCGATAGGCATATTTGACTCAGGCATTGGCGGCCTGACCGTCCTCAAGGAAATATACAAACAGCTGCCTTACGAAAGCACAGTTTATCTCGGCGATACGGCCAGGGTACCCTATGGCATAAGGTCACCTGAGACCGTTACGCGGTATTCTTTCGAAAACACGCGTTTCCTTTTTTCGAAAGAGGTCAAAATGATCGTCATCGCCTGCAACACAGCTTCTTCGGTAAGTCTTGAATCAGTAAGGAGTTCTGTATCAGTCCCGGTTGTCGGCGTAATAGAGCCCGGTGCCAAGGCGGCGGCAGCTGCTACAATAAACAAAAAAATCGGCGTCATAGGAACTGAGGCGACAATTAAAAGCAACTCCTACGCAAAAGCTATTTTGAACATCGATAAGGACATCGAAGTTTTTGGTGTCGCCTGTCCTCTTTTGGTCCCGCTCGTTGAAGAAGGCTGGACGGAAGGCAGCATCGCTGAGATGACGGCTGAGAAATACCTGCAGGACATCAAAAAAAATGGGATTGATACCCTCGTTCTCGGCTGCACACATTATCCCCTGATGAAAGGGATACTCTCGCGGGTGATGGGCGAAAATGTGAACCTTATTGATTCGGCAATAGAAACCGCCAGAGAGATAAGAGCGGTCCTCCATGATCTTTCCCTGCTGAATTCGTCAGGAGAAGAGATAATCAGAGAGTTCTATGTAACGGATTCTCCGGAAAAATTCAAGAGTGTCGGCGAAAGATTTCTTGGTGAGCATATTCAGCATATAAAAAAGATCAAACTCGAAATGGAGGTTTAATAATGAGGCCCGATGGCAGGACCAGCAGTGAAATGCGCAGCGTGAACATAACCAGGAATTTTATCGATACAGCCGAAGGGTCTGTTCTGATTGAAATAGGAAAGACGAGGGTAATTTGTACTGCCTCCATTGAGGAGAGAATCCCTCCTTTTCTGAAAGACAAGAACCAGGGATGGGTGACCGCAGAATATTCCATGCTTCCGCGGGCCACGGACATCAGAACAATGCGGGAGTCAACAAGCGGCAGGGTGAGCGGGCGTACCCATGAGATTCAGCGTCTTATCGGCAGGGCCCTGCGATCCGTAGTAGACGTTACCGTGATCGGCCAGAGAACCTTTTGGATAGATTGTGACGTCATAAGAGCCGATGGAGGTACCAGAACCGCGGCCATAACCGGCTCGTTTATCTGTCTTGCCGATGCCTTCAATTACGCGATTAGAAAAGGCCTTATCGAAAAGAATCCCATAAAGGACTACCTTGCGGCTGTCAGCGTCGGGATGGTGAACAATCAGCCGGTGCTCGATCTGAACTATGAAGAAGATTCAACCGCGGATGTCGACATGAACATCGTAATGACCGGCAGCGGAAACCTGGTCGAAATTCAGGGTACGGCGGAAGGCAATCCTTTTTCAGAAAATAACCTCTATGAGCTCATTGCTCTTGCAAAGCAGGGAATTGAAAGCCTGATCACAAGGCAGAAAGAAATATTTAAAGACTTTACGGTCTCGATCAGCATCTGACAGAATAAGTTTTTTGTCTCTTGCAGTCAGGGGGCATACCTGCATAGACAAAAAGAACATTGAATGCAAATAATAATTCTTATATGTTAAAATAAAAGATATTTTGGGAGGTTACATTTGAATACTTACAGAAGTCTTTTCATATGGTTACTGATCGGCATCATGATTATTCTGCTGTTCAACCTGCTCAACGCGCCGCAAAAAACGCAGGAAGAAATAATCTTCTCCGAATTCATGACAAAGCTTGAAGCAAATCAGATCGATGAAGTCACGATCAAGGAAAACAGCATCACCGGACGTCTTAAGGACGGCACAAAGTTCAAGTCGTATTCACCCGACTATCCGGAGCTCATAAATACCATGCGGAGCAAGAATATAAAGATCACCGTTAAACCGGAAGATCAGAATCCCTGGTACGTCAACTTCTTCTTTACCTGGGGGCCTATTATATTCATCGCCGTAATATGGATATTCTTCATGCGACAGATGCAAAGCGGAGGAAACAAGGCGATGTCTTTCGGCAAGTCAAAGGCGCGCCTGATATCCGAAAAATCCGTCAAGATAACCTTTTCCGATATAGCGGGAATCGAAGAGGCAAAGGTAGAGGTCCAGGAGATAATAGATTTTCTGAAAGACCCCCATAAATTCCAGAAGCTCGGAGGGAAGATACCAAAAGGAGTACTCCTTGTCGGCTCACCGGGAACGGGAAAGACACTCCTTGCAAGGGCCATTGCCGGAGAGGCGGGGGTTCCCTTCTTCAGCATCAGTGGTTCGGACTTTGTGGAAATGTTCGTCGGCGTAGGGGCTTCAAGAGTACGCGACCTCTTTGAGCAGGCGAAGAAGAGTGCCCCGTGTATTATTTTCATCGACGAAATCGACGCAGTGGGAAGGCACAGGGGAGCGGGACTCGGAGGAGGACACGATGAACGCGAACAGACGCTTAACCAGCTGCTCGTGGAAATGGACGGGTTCGAAGGCAACGAAGGGATAATCATCATCGCGGCCACAAACAGGCCGGACGTTCTCGATCCTGCGCTGCTGAGACCGGGACGGTTCGACAGACAAGTCGTTGTACCCCAGCCCGATGTCAAAGGCAGGTTAGAGATATTGAAAGTGCACACACGGAATATTCCGATAGACGAGAACGTCAATCTGGAGAAGATAGCAAGGGGAACGCCCGGTTTTTCAGGCGCTGACCTTGCCAATCTCGTGAATGAGGCTGCTCTTCTCGCGGCGAGGAAATCCAAGACAAAAGTGGAGAATGCAGACCTGGAGGCGGCAAAAGACAAGGTGCTGATGGGCGTCGAGAGAAAAAGTATGATCATCAGCGAAGAGGAGAAAAAGAACACCGCATATCATGAAGCGGGCCACGCGCTTGTTGCCAAGCTCACACCAGGCACCGACCCTATCCATAAGGTCAGCATCATCCCGCGGGGAAGAGCTCTCGGGGTGACCCAGCAGTTGCCTATTGACGACAAATATACATATTCCAAGGACTACCTCGAAAAGACCCTGCAGGTGCTTATGGGAGGCAGAGCTGCGGAAGAAATCGCACTTCACCACATGACGACCGGCGCCGGCAATGACATTGAGAGGGCCACGGAACTGGCAAGAAAGATGGTTACGGTCTGGGGAATGAGCGAGAAGCTCGGTCCGCTCACCTTCGGCAAGAAAGATGAGCAGATATTCCTCGGCAGGGAAATCGCCCAGCATAAGGATTACAGTGAAAAAACGGCTGTCGATATAGACGAGGAAGTGAGGCGTCTGGTTTCGGAGGCGTATGCGTTTTCCAAGGGCCTGCTTGAGCAGAACTATGATCTTCTCGATGCATTCGCCAAGAAGCTGCTCGAAAAAGAAACCATGGACCTCCCTGAGATCGATGAACTGATCGCAGTAGTGCATACTCCCAAACAGGACCCTGCAGTGGAATGCGATGAAACAGGCTGCACCGGGATCGCCTGAGAGAGAATAAGACGGGCAACACGTTCTCCGGGAGCCGGCGATATTTTGGTGAACAGCGGGCATCCTTGTAAATACACCAGACGGCGGGATTCACCTTCCCGCCGTTCTCATTTCAAGAGGACAAAATGATGAGACTTACCTGGTCACGCTACGATCTTGACCTCGACAAAAAGACCCATATCATGGGAATCCTGAATATTACTCCTGATTCATTCTCTGACGGCGGGCTGCACTTTGACAAATCCAGTGCCGTAGATCATGCACTCAGAATGGTTGAGGACGGCGCCGATATTCTTGATATCGGCGGAGAATCGACAAGACCCGGCTCCGAGCCTGTCTCATTAGAAGAAGAACTGAGCCGCACGTTACCGGTTATAGAGGCGCTCGCGGGAAAAATCACCGTGCCGATCTCCATAGATACCTATAAATCAGAGGTTGCGCTGAGGGCGCTCGAATCCGGAGCATCCATCGTCAATGACATCAGTGGCATGCGATTCGATCCTGAGATGGCCGGAATTGTCTCAAGACATAAGGTGCCTGTCGTCATCATGCATATCAAAGGCACCCCAAAAAACATGCAGGCCAATCCAACATACAATGCGCTGGTCCCGGAGATCATGGACTACTTTCAGGAAAGCATCCGGTTCGCCGCAAAGTCCGGCATTCCTGAAAATATGATAATTCTGGATCCTGGAATCGGCTTCGGCAAGACCTTTGAGCATAATCTTGAGATAATAAACAATCTGGACCAATTCTCGCTGCTTAAAAAGCCTCTTCTCATAGGACCTTCAAGAAAAGCTTTTTTGGGAAAGATTCTGGGAGGACTTCCACCTCACGAAAGAATTGAAGGCACTGCAGCATCAGTAGCCATTTCCATTATGAAAGGCGCACATATCGTCAGGGTTCATGATGTGCGGCAAATGTCGAGAGTAGCGAGGGTTGCGGATGCCATTAAACAGCAAAGAATATTGTGATCCATTATCTCCACGGATGCTCTTTTCTATATTCATAGGGGCTCTCCTGTAAACCGTCTTTTCCCCAGATGCCGGTTTTACTTTCCCTTGCCCTCCTCTGCGCGACACGGAATCTCTTCTCGTATTTCACATTCGGAGGAATGGTGAGCAGGACGGCAAATCCTTCTTTAAGCAGCTCCTCATTGATCAGCCTTCCATCCCGCATCCAAATATAGCCGAGAATGCGGCCGTACTTGTCCCTTCGTTCGACATCATACTCAAGTAAAATTTTCGCATCCGTGGCCGCCAAAAGAGATTTGAGACATTTTCTCGCCTTCCTGCCCCATGGTCTCTGCTCCATCTCAGGAGTATCGATCCCAATCAGACGGATCTTCTCAAAGCGGCTGTCTACCACACCTCCGATTGTATCACCGTCATAAATTTTTTCCACCCAGACGGTATTGCCTGAGCCTTTACCGGCATCCGGGGCAGATATCCCTCTTGTCGCAAACAAAAGAAAAACGCAGAGGACAAGGATGACCCAAAAAACCTTTGAAAATCTGTCATTCATGCTGCATAGTATACTTTACGGAAAGGCCTTTCATATACGCTTATTTCAGCAGAAAATGCTTTGATCACTCCTGTTATCATAAAAGATTTTTTAAGGGCATCCGCAACATATTTCACTTCTCGGTTACACGACGAAAAAAAGCCCCTGCAGAGTGCAGGGGCTTTTTGGAGATACTATTTAAAAGGTGCTGTCTATTAGTTGTGGGCCTTGGCTTCGCCGGTCTCTTTCGCCTTGCCGAAGCTGGCAACTACGTCAACTACATAGCCCATCGCTGTCC
>JAOUFP010000456.1 GCA_029858145.1 Nitrospirota bacterium
AGGCCTCAACTTCTCCGCCTTTTCTATTGCCTCAAGGCCGTTTGAAGCCTCTCCGACGACTTCAAAATCCTCATGGTGCTTCAAAAAAGCGATAATGCCTTCCCTGAGCAAAGCATGGTCATCTACAATCAACACTCTTGTCTTGTTCATTTTTCCGCTCCCTACGAGTATATTGGGATATGCACTGTTATCCGTGCACCATGGCCGGGGGACGAGCATATTTCCAGCCTGCCGTCCAGATTATTCACCCTCTCACGCATACCCAGAAGTCCAAGCCCCCTGCCGTCTTCGGTCTGCTTTAAAGCCGACGGGACATCAAAGCCGCGTCCGTCGTCTTCTATATCGACAGAAACATTTTTTTCGCCGATATGCAGGATCACGAAGACATTTTCTGCCTCAGCGTGCCGTGCGATATTCACGATCACTTCCTGTATGATTCTGAAGAGCGTAATTTCGATATAGGGGTTGAACCTCTTCCCCTTTTCCCCTAAAATTTTCAAAAAACAGTTTATCCCCTTTTCTCCCAGATGCTTGTCAAGAAGCCACTGTATCGCGGCCTCGAGGCCGATGTCATCCAGAATCGAGGGTCTGAGGTTCTGGATCAGTATCCGGAGATCCTGAAGGGTCTTGAGCGCGATAGTTCTCATTTCCTCTATCTTCTCGGCAGACGGAGTTTCGCGGTACAACCTGCACATTTCTATCTTCATCAGCATGGCGGAAAGGGCCTGCATCGTCTCATCATGGAGGCCCCGCGCAACCCTCTTTCTCTCCTCCTCCTGCGCAGTGATCACTTTCCTGAGGAGATTTTCGACCTTTTTCCGGCTGAGAATTATTTCCTTCGTCCTCTCGCTCACTCTGTTTTCGAGCTCAACATTATACTGCTGAAGCGTCTCGAGGGAATCCGCCAGTTTAACCCTCATGACCTCAAAACTGCTGCTCAGCCTGCCGATCTCATCTACGCCGCCGAACCCTATGGATTTGGACATATCACCAGAGGCGATGCTTCGCGTGGCATCGATAAGCTCATGCACCGGCTTTACAATACTCCTGCTCATGCCGACCGCCATGAGCAGGGCGACACTGACGGAAACCATGCTGAAAAAAAGAAAGGTCTTTTTCAGTTCACTGGCCGGCGCAAAAACGTCTTTCTCGGGCTGGAGTATGGAGACTCCCCAGGGAGCCATTTCGAGCGGAGAAAACGCGAGCACATCAGTGGAGCGTTCTTCCTGTCCATTCCTTGTTTTTTCATTCACATGGCATCTGTGGCACCTTCTTACCGCCGATTCCTTTTTTTCAATCAGATGCGCGAGGAATCTGTCATGATCACTCCCGGTAAAGACCCTATTGGGGTTGTTTGAAGCGATAATGACACCGTGGCTGTCCACAATCTCCATGAACGTATTCTCATCAGAAGGCACCGACCTGATGACCTGATTCAGCATGTAATTGGTCGGGTTGATCTCACCCCCTGCAATGCCCACAACTTCACCGTCTTTGTCCTTGAGCGGCACCATGGCATAGATAACCTTCTTCCTTGAAGGTTCCACGGTGTAGATATCAGAGACAACCGGTTTGCCTGACGCGATGACCCTGCTGACAGGGGGAAGGCTCAAAAGATTCACGGAGTGATCAAGCCGCGGGGGGTAGGTCAAAACCATATTGCCGTGCCTGTCAAGGAGAAAGATCCCGTCAGAGAATATCGAATACTGATATGCGATCTCAAGGGCCTTTTTTTCAGGCCCCCAGTTTTTATCTTTAAAATCTATCCCTCCCGAGAGAGAGATGTCATAGAGTCTGTTGAAGTTGTTTTCCAGAACAGAGTCGGCATGCCTGGCTATCGTATTGGCAAGCTCGACTCTCCTTTTCAGGGATCTGCTGATTGTATCATTGACCGTAATATAACTTGCTATTCCGAGGCTTACGATTATTACCAGAATACTGAGAATAACCGAGATAATTATCCTTTTATACAATCATTTCTCCTGGTTTCCGGAAGATGTCTTCAGGATATTACCCCTTTTTCCTTTGCCGCTCCCTCCCCGTGACCATGATCATCATGTCCGACCCGTTCGCCGGTAAGCCTCTCGTATTCTAGCGGATGCTCATGCTTCATCCTCTCCACCGATATCTTTCCGGTAAAGATTGCGGTGTCCAAGGGAAAGACTTCGGGACTGAATATGGCATTATAGAGATGCCAGGTCACGATTACGAGAAACGCCAGAAAGGCCTCGTTTGTATGCGCCGCCTTCGCAGCCGGAATCAAATCTCCCGGAAGATAAGCCACGACTCTGGTAGGAAACCATAATACAAAGCCTGTCGCGATCATGAGCATGCCCCCTACCACGACCCCCCAATATTCGAACTTCTGCTTGTAATCATAGCGGTCGCATCTGGCAGGTTTGTCAGTCACGCCAAAATAATATTTCAAATTCTCTATCGCGTCGGTAAAATCTTTCTTGTTTATCACCATGGTGGCCTGCCATTTATGGAATATGACCCCCATAGACGCGATCACAACAT
>JAOUFP010000457.1 GCA_029858145.1 Nitrospirota bacterium
CGGCTGCCATGCTCATCCTGGGAGCATCTTCAGATCTATTTGCCGAAAATATGCCGCAGAAGAGCTTCTCTTCACCTGAAGAAGCGGCGACGGCGCTCGTTGCCGCGGTGAGGGCGCATGATATGAAGGAAATAAGTGCCATCCTGGGCAAGGGGAGCAAGGAACTTATCTCCTCAGGCGATGACGTGGCGGACAGTACAGGACGTGAAAAATTCCTCAGGGCTTATGATCTTATGAATACCCTTCAGCAGGTATCCGCTGACAAAATAGTGCTTCTTATAGGCGAGGACAAATGGCCCATGCCGGTCCCGATCGTAAAGAAAGGCACAAAATGGGTCTTCGATGCAGAGCAGGGCAAACAGGAAATTCTGAACCGGAGGATAGGCAGAAATGAACTGCAGGTCATGGAGGTGGTTTACGCCTATGTCGAGGCGCAGCATGAATATGCGAGCAAGGACTGCAGGGGCGGGGGCGCAGTCGAATTTGCTCAAAGACTTGTGAGCACAGAAGGAAAACGCGACGGACTTTACTGGGAAGCGAAAGAAGGGGAGGAGATGAGTCCTCTCGGGCCGCTGGTTGCCAGGGCCGCAAAGGAAGGATACGCAAAAGCTGACTTTTGGCCTTTCCACGGATATTATTTCAAGATCCTCAAAGGACAGGGAAAGCATGCCAAAGGAGGGGCGTATGATTATGTGGTCAAGGGCAAGATGATCCTCGGTTTTGCACTTGTCGCGTTTCCGGCAGAATACGGGAATTCCGGTGTGATGTCCTTCATGGTAAACCAGGAGGGGGCTGTATACGAAAAAGATCTCGGCAAAAATACCAGGCGTATTGCAGATGCTATGAAGATATTTGATCCCGATAAAAACTGGAAAAAGGTCGAGGCGACAGCAAAGCAGTAAGAATAAAAAACGGCTGGCCAGCAGCAGAGCTTGCGCGCACAGGCCCTTTCAGCCCTCAGCCATCTCTCGCGGCCGGCTGAACACACTCTCCCACTCCCGCCTGAATCTGGCGAAGGAACCTTCCTCGATTGAAGCC
Source organism: Nitrospirota bacterium (assembly GCA_029858145.1). Taxonomy (GTDB): domain Bacteria; phylum Nitrospirota; class Thermodesulfovibrionia; order Thermodesulfovibrionales; family UBA6898; genus JAOUFP01. The sequence continues at coordinate 1,039 of JAOUFP010000457.1, forward strand.
CGCATCTTCCTGAAAAAGGTCTGGTAAAAGTGAAGATTGTGCAATGTGTTGAGCCGCATGGAGAGAATCTCCCTTGAAAGGAAGAGATGGCGCAGATATCCTCTCGTGAAATTCCTGCAGGTATAGCAGGTGCAGTCAGGATCAAGAGGTCCGTTGTCGTATTTGAATTCTTCCCGTTTAATGCTCATTCTTCCGATGCTGGTAAACAGGGTGCCATTCCGTGCGTTTCGGGTCGGCATGATGCAGTCGAACATGTCGAAACCTGCCTCTACCGCCGCGAGCATGTCGACGAAGTCGCCTATTCCCATTAGATATCTGGGCTTGTCCGCGGGGAGAAGGGGACCGTTGAAGTAAATGATCTCATGCATCTCTTCCTTGGGTTCGCCGACGCTGACGCCGCCGACCGCGTAACCGTCAAAGCCGATACCCACTATATCTTCGGTGCTCCTTTTTCTCAGATCCTTGAACATTCCTCCCTGCACAATTCCGAATAATGCCTGCCCTTCGTTCCGGGCAGCCTTGCATTGCTTTGCCCATTCGGTTGTCAGTTCAACTGATTTCAGGGCGTAGTCATGAGTAGCGGGGTAGGGAATACATTCATCAAAGACCATGGCGATATCAGAACCGAGAATGCCCTGGATCTTCATTGCCTCGAGCGGGCCGATAAAGTGAAGGGATCCGTCTATGTGCGACCTGAACTGAACACCATTCTTCTCTATCTTTCTGAAGGCCGAAAGGCTGAATACCTGAAACCCGCCGCTGTCGGTCAGTATCGGCGCATCCCAGTTCATGAATGCATGCAGACCTCCCAGTCGGGCAATAACGTCAGTGCCCGGCCTGAGATACAGGTGATAGGTGTTTCCAAGAATAATCTCTGCCCCCAGAGTCTTCAGTTCATCCGGAGCCATCGCTTTTACCGTGCCGATCGTCCCCACCGGCATAAAGGAAGGGGTATTGATGATTCCCCTTCTTGTTTGAATAATCCCTCTTCTGGCTGCGCCATCTGCTGTTAAAATTTTATAGTGCATGACCCCTTTACGAGGATGCCTGCAGAGTGCCTCCGCCTTTTGGGTGGGGACAAAAGCAGGCTATCTCAGATAATAATCTTCCTTTCTCTCTAAACAGGCCGTTCCTTTCCCGGGACGGGGCGTTGGGGCGTTTGACTTTTCCTGTCAAGATCTGATTAAATAGTGCGCTACTTATTATACGTAAATGTGGTGCTGATTCAAAGGTTAGTTTTTCTGAAAAAAGAGTTCAACTTTCCTTGACAAAAGTTTCTCGGTCAGCTATATTACTAACTCGTTCTTTGAAAACTAAAAAAGGTGCGTAGCGTACTGTTAATTGTATTTGAGTAACCAGTATCAAATGAGAGTTTGATCCTGGCTCAGAACGAACGCTGGCGGCGTGCTTAACACATGCAAGTCGAACGGGGTTAACATGGAGCACAGAGCACAGAGCGAAGCGCAGGGCGTATTGG
>JAOUFP010000056.1 GCA_029858145.1 Nitrospirota bacterium
GGGTGGTACATTCTCCAGGGCGGATCAAAAAAATTCAGTGTTGACATACCCCCTGAGACCTGCTCACAACTGGACGAAATCACAATGGAAGTTTCCGCTCACAACTTATCCTTAAGAGAAAGCCTGAATGTTTCGCCAGAGTCGTGCGCTCCTTAGCCTTACGCTTCTCTCCGCCTCCCTGATCGCCTCCCTTTCACCTGCCGCGGCAGCCGAGAAACAATCCGTTCTAACCGTAATTCTGAACGCCGAACACAAAGGGGACTTCTTTTTCCTATTGACTGCAGAGCAGGATGTCCTCATGAAGAGAAGGGATTTTCTGCAGTTGGGGCTCTCAGAGGAAACAGCCGGCATCACCACTGTGTCGGGTGAACTCTATATTTCACTGAAATCGGTTTCAGGCCTCGCATTTTCTGTTGATAAAAAAAGAGCTTCCCTTACGCTCCTTGCTGAACCCTCATTGTTCAAAGAGCAGACACTGGATATTTCCTACAGAAAGCCCTACGCGGTCACATACAGCAGGGACAACTCCGCCTTTCTCAACTACGGTGTACGTTACACCACACGCGAGCCTTCGTTCAATCTCTCGTCAGAACTGGGTTTCCGAACCGCTGATTATCTCGCGACCTCTTCCTTTAATTACATCAGGAACGATGCGACAGACAAGAACGTGCGGCTCCTTACTTCTGTGCGGACTGACGACAGGGCATTGCTGAGGACATATGTTGCGGGCGATGCTCCTGCGGTATCGGGAATCCTGGGCACCTCTGCAGTCATCGGGGGTATTACGGTTGCGAAAAACTATGCGATAGATCCGTATTTCATCCGTTTCCCTTCGCTCTCTTTCTCAGGAGCAGTGGTAACCCCCTCGGAGGTGGATATCAGGGTGAACGGGATGAGCGTCAGGAAGGAGGGTCTGCAGCCCGGTGAATTCCATTTCGACAATATCCCCGGCATCGTCGGACTGGGAACAGCCGATATTGTCATAAAAGACGCCTTCGGCAGGGAAAGCGTTCTCTCAAGAGACTTTTACTACAGTGATCACCTGCTGGAAAAAGGACTCCACGAGTACAGCTACAGTGTCGGCTTTATCAGGCGGGATCTTGGCACAAAGAGTTTCTCGTACGGGAAAGCCGCGGCCCTTGTGTTTCACAACTATGGCTTTTCCGCCGGCATGAAGGGAGGTTTCTTTCTTGAGGCCTCGGACGACCGGCTTACCATGGGCCCCGCCGGTTCCTTTCTCATACCCGGCATGGGAGTTGTTGATGCCGGTCTTGCCCTGAGCACATCAGAGGGAGAGACGGGATGGGGCGGGTATCTCAATTACTCTTTCAGCAGCAGGGTGTTCAATGCCGATATCTTTGCACGGTCCTTGTCGGAAAAATACAGCAACCTTACCCTTGATTCCTCCGACGACAAGCCGTCCGTCGACGTGTCGGCGGTCGTGGGGGTGACCGGAAAGACCTACGGGTCCCTCTCGCTTGCTTCCTCGATTTCAAGGATGCGCAATGAAGCCGACATCAAACATTATGCCGTCTCCTACACAAAGATATTGGCGAGAAACTGCACTTTTTTCGCAACCGCAAGCCGCACGGACGACAACACCGGCATCAATGACCAGCTCTTCTTCGGCCTCAACATATACTTCGGCAAAGGAATTTCCGGCAGCGTCAATTACCAGTTGCAGAATGAAGAAAACATCTCCGGCCTGAGTTTCCGGAAAAGCCTGCCTCCCGGTCCGGGCTTCGGATTCAGCATGGACGTCAGCAGCGGAGACACAGCGACTGATCTGGCCGGACTCATGGAGTATCAGAATGACTACGGAATCTACGGATTCGGTCACCGGAGAAGAGACGGGTATGATGACACCCTCTTTTCCGCGGCAGGCGGGATCGGCTATATAGACGGTTCGGTCTTTTTCAGCAGGCCCATCCTGGACTCCTTCGCCAAGGTAAATATTGAAGGCCTCGAGGGGGTGAGAGTATATCATTTCGGCAATGAAATCGGGAAAACAGACAAGGCAGGCAATGTCATAATTCCGGCTTTCCACTCATTTATCGATAACAAGCTGGATATCGAAAGCAGGGACATTCCGGTCAACTACAGGACCCCGGCGCTCGTACGCTATGTCGCACCTCCCTTCCGGAGCGGATCGCTGGTCAAGTTCGACATAACAAAGCTCCAGGCAGTCAGCGGTTCCCTGTTTGTCATCGAAGACGGGATCAGGACGCCTGTCGAATTCGGAGAGATAACGGTCCTGGTAAAAGGGAAACGGTTCTCAGGGCTTGTAGGGCGGCGCGGGGAGTTCTATATTGAGAACGTGCCTGAGGGAAGGCACCGGGCGGAAATAACCTATAAATCCAGGCAATGTTTCTTTGAACTTGCTGTTCCTGACAGCCGCGAAATCTGGATAGATGTGGGTGAGTCGTACCTCCGGTGTGAAAACTGAAAAGTTTTTTCCCGGCCATAAAACATCTGCTCTGGTATAATGGGAGGCAGGAAATTGCAATGTCCAGTGTTTACCGAAAAGCGATCTCAGTCGCCTGTCTCACTCTGCTGAGCGGCTGCCTTCTTGTTCTTTCAGACATGCCGGTCTTCGGTGTCTGCAGCGTATCAACTGCCCCTGTCAATTTCGGGGCATACGATCCTACATCGCCGGTCCCCCTTGATGCAACAGGAACAGTCACCGTGGATTGCAGCCTGAATCCTCCGCCCCCTAATCCTCCCGTCAATGTGAGCATCGATATCGGCCGGAGCACAACCTCGGGAACCTTTACCCCGAGAAGCATGAGGAACGCGGCCCTCCCGGATGTGTTAAATTATAACCTGTATGTCGATTCCGGCAGGACCTCAATCTGGGGTGACGGAACCGGCGGGACTTCAATCGTCATGCTCCTGAAAATAAATAAAAACACCCCTCCCTTGCTGAGTACTGTCTACGGCCGTATTCCGGCAGGACAGGACGTTTCCGCGGGATTTTACGCTGACGCACTGATTGTAACTATCAACTGGTGAGGGACTGCTCCCGCAATCGCCGCTTCAAAAAAAGAGTCTAACGGGCGGATGTCTCTGTTCAACCGGAAAATGGCCACGCCAGATGCCTGTTGCCGTTTTTTCCATTTCCGACGCCCTGCTATTTGTCGTTGCTCAACCTCCCGCCGGGGACCATTCTGCACTGTGACACATAGTTGCCCACCTTCCTGAACCTCCCAGGCGGACGGTCTTCACGCGTTTCAGAAAGGGCCGATCCGCTTACCCCCCGTGCCTGAAGGATTCCGCTGTTACCTGCTCTTCACTGAAGCTGAGAGTTCCCGAATGCCTTCCAGTTTCGCCTCGAGCCTCTTTGTCCCCTCGCCGTTTCCCGCATCCTGAATCGACACCCACTGCCGGAGTTTCGCGAGCGCCTTTCCGCTGTTGATCGCGTCACGGCTGATTTCCACCCCTTCCGCAGGGGTATCGCATTTGCCTGACAGGTACAGTATCGCTCCCGCGTTCAGACAGGTGAAATCAATGCATCCCTGATGCCCCTTCCCTGAAAGCACCTCTAAAAACCGGGCTGATTCCGCTTCAAGGCTTCCGCTGAAGGCGATCTGTTCAAAGGGGATCCTTTTGATCCCGAGTTCCTCCGGCCTTATCACATATTCCCTGCACTCAGCACTAAAGAACTCATGCACCAGGGTTTCTCCGCAGGGGGAGATCTCATCCATGCCAAGACCAGAGGCTTCGTCCTTTCCGTGGGCCACCATGCCCCGGACATAGCCGATATTCCTCATCACTTCACCGGCGGTCTTAAGAAGACGTTCGTGGTAGACACCCCTCAGCCCATAGGCGGGCCGCGCAGGGTTGGCGAGCGAGGCAGCGATGTTCAGGGTAGAGCCGAAGCGTATCTGGCTCAGGATCCTTCCCAGCGCGCCGGGATGCACCTTTGGGCTCATGCCGTTGAAGAGGCCGATTCCCGCTTTTTCGATGCTCTTTTGAACAATGCTCACATCGCATTCCACAGCAACACCTATCGCTTCAAGAATATCCACGGTGCCGCACCGTGAGGTGAGCGCGCGCGCCCCGTGTCTTGCCATCTTCACTCCGCAGGACGCTGCGACAACAGCAGCCGCGCTGCTTACATTAAACGTCTTGAGCCTGTCCATCCCTGTCCCGGAATTCTCGAAAAGGTCTCCGGTGAGGGCCGGACTTGTGTGCGCTGTATCGAGCTCATCGATCGCCTCCCAGGCCCCCGCGATCTCCTCCGCGGTCTCTCCCTTGCCCACCAGAGCGGCGAGAAAGGCGCCCTGCTGGAGGTCAGGCTGCCTGTTGAGAAGCACCTCCCTGAACATTTCATAGGTTTCCTGACGGGTGAGGCTCCTGCCCTCGATCAGCATCTGCACTTTTGCGCCAAATTCCTTTATTGCTTCAGCATCCATGTCTCTTCTCCCTTTCTACGGATATAAAAGTATCTTCATCCCCGCCCTCTCCTCGACGAGACAGAGGGCCTTGCCGAGTTCCCAGAGGGACATCCTGTGTGAAATCATGTCCCGGACCGCGATACTCCCTTCAGAGAGCATCTGCAGCGCCTGCCCGCCGTGACGAAAGCTGCAGCCGTATGCGCCGACAAGCGTCTGTTCATAATAGTGAAGCCTGTTGAAATCTACCGGCAGTTCCGCGGCGGCGCGGGGGAGCCCGGAGAAAATAACCACCCTGCCCCTCGGCCTGAGATGCCCGAGCGCCTCCCGGTAGGCATCTGCTGAGCCGACGGCAACAACAACGACGTCGAACCCCTTTACGGGCGGTGAAGCAAAGCCCCGTATCAGGGCCCGCCTCCGTTCATCAGGCTCCATCGAATACGGTATGGCGCCGAGGCCTGCCGAGGCCCGGCTTAGCAGGGTCCCTGCAGGTCCGGCCCCCCAGATGCCTATGCGCTCCCCGGGGCTCAGCCCCGCAAGCTCAAGGGCGTTGAGGCAGCAGGAAAGCGGCTCGCTGAATACCGCCTCCTCGTCAGTGACATTTTCGGGTACAGGGATAACGCTCGCCTCAGGCGCCAATACGTATTCAGCAAACCCGCCGTCGCGGTGGAAGCCCATTATTTTCATCCCCTCGCAGAGATTTTCCGCTCCGCTGCCGCACTGTTGACAGCTGCCGCAGCTCGTCCCCGGATATACGTACACCCTCTGTCCCACCTCAAACCTCTTCACCGCAGGGCCGGTCCTGGTGATCACACCGACCACCTCTTCGCCGGGGACTCGGGGCAGAACAAGATCCCTGTGGCCCGCACGGATGATCTTGAGGTCTGTCCTGCACAGCCCGGTGACCGAAACCCTGATAAGCACCTCTGCCTCGCCGGGAACCGGGATGTCCATTTCCGTAATACTGAACGAGCCGATTTCCTCAACGACTATCGCCTTCATAAACTTCTCCCTTCACAAAATAAAAAAGGCCCCAATGGAACAATCTCCATCGGAACCCTTTACCATCAGGCACCCTGTATATGTCACCGCCTCAGCAGGTCTTCTGGCTCTCCCGACCTCTGCCAGCCTTCCCGCCCGCCTGCGGCGGGCAGTGGCATACTACCGGCAAAAGTGCTTATCCCGTCATAAAGACGGAATCGGGATTACAGCGGCGGGACCGCCACGGAATTGCACCGTGTTCCGGGATGCTGAAACAAAATAATATTAGGAAATTCCGCCGGTATCTGTCAAGGCTGCAGATTCCCGGCAGATACGGGTCTCCAATTCTTCAAAGACAGTGGTGTGTCTCCAGATACTGCCTGTCTGCAAAATAAGCCCTAAGAGCCTGTCGGACTTAGCTATTCATGGCATAATAGATGTCATGGAAAAATATATCAACATAGACAGAGACACACCCATGTTGTTGCCTCCTGATCTGCGGGAGTGGATAGCAGGAGATGATATGGTGCATTTCGTAATCGATGCTATTGAAGGAATGAAGATAAATGGATTCAAGGTCAATCACCGTGGAACGGGCAGTGCTCAATATCCGCCACGGATGATGCTGGCGTTGTTAATTTACTGTTATGCCGATGGGATATTCGGGAGCCGGCGCATAGAGCGTGCGACATATCGGGATATAGCAGTGAGATACCTGACGGGCAATACACATCCCGACCATGACACTATAGCCAAGTTCAGGCGGGAGAATTTCGAAGCTGTAGCGGAGTGTTTTGTTAGGGTTCTTGAGCTTGCACGAGAGATGAAACTGCTGAGAGTAGGCACTGTAAGTATCGATGGGACAAAACTGAAAGCAAATGCAAGTAAACACAAGAATGTGGGGTACGAGCGAGCGGGACAACTTTTGGAGCAGCTTGATATCGAGGTGCGGGACCTTATGCAGAAAGCCGAAGAAGCTGACGGACGAGAGGAAGGGGCGGAGCAGGGGCTGCCTGAGGAGCTTGCGCGAAGGGAAAAACTGAAGAGCAAACTGCAAGAAGCACGAGGGAGGCTTGAGGAGCGTGCTAAAGCGCGGGCCCAGGCTGAACGAGAGGAATATGAACGCAAGCGTACAGACCGGGATGGTCGCAGTGGCAGCAGCAAAGGCAAGAAGATAAAGCCTCCCCAGGAGGAGCCGCGTCCGGATGAACAGGCGAACCTTGTGGATGCGGACAGCCGGTTAATGCGCAAGAGTAAGAGAGAAGGTTACGAGCAGGCGTATAACAGTCAGGCAGTAGTTGATGCAGATGGGTCACAGTTAGTGCTTGCGGCGAGGGTGACCCAGTGCGCCAGTGACAGCAATGAGTTGGTGGCGAATGTGAAAATGGTTTCGGAAAGCATTGGGAAAGTAGCGGTAGTACTTGCCGACAGCGGCTATGCCAATGGTGCCGAAGTGGATCAGCTTCAGCAAAGAAGTGCTAAAGATAAGATAGAAGTGTATGTAGCTGTAAGTGCCGAGGACAGGAGAAGATATGATTATAGACCTGAGAGAAAAGAAGACAAGCCCGTTAAAAATATATGTACGCCATGGAAGCTGCAGATGAAGGAGAAGATTGAAACTGAAACCGGGCGTGCACTTTATAGCAGGCGAAAACAGACCGTGGAGCCGGTGTTCGGAGTGATAAAGGCAGCGATGGGATTTCGGCAGTTTCTTTTGCGCGGGCTGGACAAGGTACGAGGGGAATGGCAATTGGTTACCATGGCATACAACTTCAAGCGGTTATGGAACCTGAAGATATTGGCGGAACGGGGGTAAAAATGACGTCTGATATGGCGTTCAAACTGGTTATTAAGGGTGTGTTCCTATGCTGAAATATACGACGCTCGGCAATTATGGGAAAATACTCTCTCGCCACAGATTCCCTAATGCAAATACAACAACATTGATTAACATAAGTCCGACAGGCTCCTAACCCGCAGTATTCAAAAACTTTCTGGTGGTAATCAAACAACGAGGCGGGAGAAGGCATTGAGAGCGGTTTCATTTTCCGGTAGTCCGACAGACTGTTTCCATGAATGTCAGGAGGAAAATGCCCCGGAGCAAAACGGGAATGAGCGCCAATGCCTTCTCCTGCCTTTGGAATACAACATTTTATGAATGATGTGGACTGGGCAAGCGGCCATTGATCTGACCGCAGAACGGCAATATATGCGTTTATGGACGGCCTCTCATTAACAGCATTTTTTGGACCAATTATTGTTATACTTAAACAGTAGCTTAAAATAAAAGGACACTTACTGCTTGATGCCCCATATTGATTACAGCCGCTGTACGAACTGTGGCGCCTGCGCCGAGTTATATCCTGCCTTTTTCGAGATGAAAAACGAAAAGCCCTGGTTTATAAATCATGAAAAATTCGTACCTGGCAAGGACAATGGCATTATAAATTGCTGCCCTTTTCGGGCTATTACTATCGAATAAAGCAGCCCAAAAAGCGCGACTGAAGACACCCTGCGGAATGACCTCAGGGAATCTTGATGCAGGGCATATTTTTTATTGTATTCGCTCCCTCATGCCGTGGCAAGACCACGGGGAAAATGGCACGTTTCCCATCGAACCGGTGAAAAACATCTCCGGCTTTAAATTGACAGCCCGGCTTTCCCTGCAGACACAAATCAGGCAGAGGATTTGCCGATAAAACCAAACCTGCCTTACTCACCTGTTGACACACCCTCTGCCTGTCATATAGTTTACGAGGATGCCCGGTCCCTTTGGCCGGAGTGCTTGACTATGCACCAGGAGGTGAACAATGAGAATCTTTATTATCTTTTCAATGGTCTTTTCATTTCTCTCGGGCGCCGGCAGCGTCTTTGCATCAGACGCCATCGAAACAGCAGGTGATGCGGTGGCGCTCGCCGCTCCCGCCACTGCTCTCGTCATGACTTTGACCCGCTCCGACAGGGAAGGTGCCTTTCAATTTCTGGAGAGTTACGCCGTTTCGTCCGCGGTCACAATCGGCCTTAAATATACGGTAAAAGAAAGGCGACCGAATGGAGAGAAGCACTCTTTCCCGTCATTCCATACGTCTTCAGCCTTCACCGCGGCAACGTTCATCCGGAACAGATACGGATGGCGCTACGGCATTCCCGCCTATCTTGCTGCCTCGTTCGTTGGATGGAGCAGGATTGAGTCAAAGGAGCACTGGACAAGAGACGTGCTTGGAGGAGCTGCAATCGGCGTCGCATCGGCGTTTATCTTCACGAAACCTTATAAAGGCGCAGTAGTCACTCCTGTCGTGGGAGAACATTTTTTGGGATTTGCATTAAGCAGGCGCTTTTAACCCAAAAAATGAGATAACTTTTTTATCCGCAGGGGCATTTATCCCTCTGCGAAACGCATTTTTCGGCTAACGCTCACCACGGCAGACTTTATTCGTCTTTGTGGAATAAAGGTCGCTCCTGCGCAATTACGGGCGCGTGTGGTCCGGTGCCGCTTAACTCTGAAGGTGCTGCCGAAGAAAACCGGCCGATGATTTCCTCGATGCGGCAGTTTCCCACTGAAGCTTTCCCAAAAAGCATGCACCCACCGGGATTAAGGATTGCTCAGGGACACAACCTTATTGATAGCGCACCGTGCTTGTGGGATAATGAAAAAAATAATAACCGGGAAATTTGCAGGCATGGAAAAAGCATGAATCAGAAAGAAAAAACCGAAGCTTCCTCTGTGGCCGGGCTGTCGATTCCTCAGTTCAGCGTCAGCGCCGCTGCAGAGGGCGCCGCACGCTTACGTCTTGAGGGAGATTGGCAACTCGGCTCTGACCTGCCCTCTACCGGTGATGTCCTGAAACAAACAGGGGCCATGCCGCAGTTCAAAAAGGTTATCTTTGACAGCGCCGGACTCAGGAGCTGGGACAGCGGATTTCTTACCTTCCTCATAAACTTCATTGAAGAGTGCTCTGCGCGCGGCATTCCAATTGAAAAAGAGGGTCTTCCCCCAGGGGTACAGCGTTTACTTCAGCTTGCTTCCGCGGTGCCGGAGCAAAAAGGGGTCCGGAGAGAAACAGAGCGCGTCCCCTTCTTTGCGCGTGTCGGGGAATCTGCCGTGGCTTTCTGGCGTTCTGCCCTTGAAATGCTTGCGTTCATCGGCGAGGCCTTCGCGTCGCTCCTGAGGCTCTTTCGGGGAAAAGCCAGATTCCGGACCATAGATGTAATTCTCATCGTGCAGGAATGCGGGGCGCAGGCGCTCCCCATCGTCTCGCTCATCAGTGTCCTGGTAGGCCTCATTCTGGCCTTCGTCGGCGCGATTCAGCTGAAGATTTTCGGAGCGCAGATTTATGTCGCGAGCCTCGTGGGCATCGCCATAATCCGAGTACTGGGGGCGGTCATGACCGGTATTATCATGGCAGGCCGGACCGGGGCATCCTTTGCCGCTCAACTCGGAACCATGCAGGTGAATGAAGAGATCGACGCCCTGAAGACCATGGGCATTTCTCCCATTGAATTTCTCGTCCTTCCGAGGATGATCGCGCTCTCGCTCATGATGCCGCTCCTCTGCCTCTATGCCGATTTAATGGGCCTCCTGGGAGGGTTTATCGTGGGAATCGGAATGCTGGACCTGGGCGTGGTGGAATATTTCAACCAGACCAAGGCAACGGTGAAGCTGGATTACCTGTGGATCGGGTTGTTTCACAGCGCGGTCTTTGGCGTCCTTGTTTCCCTGGCCGGCTGCATGAGGGGAATACAGTGTGGCCGGAGCGCCTCCGCTGTAGGGGAAGCCACTACATCCGCAGTGGTTACCTCTATCGTGAGCATCGTCGTTGCGACAGCGCTCATAACGGTCATCTGCAATGTTCTTGGGATTTAAAGCAGGAGAGGAAGAAATGAATATAACAGGACCACTCATCCAGGTAAAAGACCTGACAGTGACCTACGGGGACTTTGTTGTCCAGCATGACCTGACCTTCACAATCAACGACGGGGATATTTTCATTGTCATGGGAGGGAGCGGCAGCGGAAAAACAACGCTCCTGAGAAGTATGGTGGGACTCGCAAGACCGGCA
>JAOUFP010000458.1 GCA_029858145.1 Nitrospirota bacterium
GCTGGTGGTCGCGCCGCAACTATTATAACGGCCAGACAGGCATCGACACCTTCGGCACCATGCACATCACCACGGACTTTCAGGAAAAGAATATTGTCTACGGCGGCGACAAGGGCCTCGACGCTGGCTTGCACGAACTGAAGGGGCTTTTCCCGCTCGCAAAAGGCATCGGCATACTCTCTGAATGCCCGGTCGGTCTCATAGGCGACGACATAGAGGCTGTATCAAAAAGGGTGGCAAAGGAATTCAGGTTTCCGATCGTCCCGGTCAGATGCGAGGGTTTCAGGGGCGTGAGCCAATCGCTTGGTCATCATATCGCGAACGATACCATCAAAGATTATGTCCTTGGCAAAGGGGTTCTTGAGACGTCGACTCCCTATGACGTTGCCCTTATCGGCGACTATAACATCGGCGGAGACGCCTGGGCCTCACGCAAAATCCTTGAAGAGCTGGGCCTTCGCGTGATCTCCCAGTACACAGGAGACGCGACGATAAACGAGATCGGCATTGCGACAAAGGCAAAGCTGAACCTGATCCATTGTTACCGGTCGATGAACTATATCTGCCGGCATATGGAGGAGGAGTACGGCATTCCCTGGATGGAGTTTAATTTCTTCGGCCCCACGAAGACCTATGAAAGCATCAGAAAAATCGCGGCCAGATTTGACGGGAAGATCCAGGAGAACGCGGAAGCAGTGATCGCAAAGTACAAGCCGGTCATGGACAGAATAGCGGAGCAGTACCGGCCGAAGCTCGAAGGCAAAAAGGTGATGCTCTATGTCGGCGGCCTCCGTCCGCGCCACACGATCGGGGCCTATGAAGACCTCGGCATGGAAGTGGTGGCATCAGGGTATGAGTTCGGCCATAACGACGACTACAGGCGCACCTATCCGGAGCTGAAGGAAGGGGCCGTAATTATGGACGACGCCACCTTGTATGAGCTTGAGGAATTCACCCGCAGGCTGAGGCCCGACATGGTCGGCTCAGGCATCAAGGAAAAATATTCGTACCACAAACTCGGGGTGCCGTTCCGGCAGATGCATTCCTGGGACTATTCCGGCCCCTACCACGGCTTTGACGGTTTCCCGGTATTCGCGAGGGACATGGATATGACGGTAAACAGCCCGACATGGGATTTGATACGGAGGAAGAAATGACACCAATAAAAATAAAAGACCATTGCGAACTCTTTCAGGAGCAGGACTATCTCGAACAGTTCGACAGGAAGAGGGAGTTCGAAAACACGTGGCCCCCTGAAAAGGTGAAAGAAGTTGCGGAATGGACAAAGACAGCGGAGTATAAGGCGCTCAACTTTGCCCGGCAGAACATCAAGATTAATCCGGCAAAGGCATGTCAGCCCCTCGGCGCGGTGTTTTGCGCCTCCGGCTTTGAAGGGTCTATGCCCTTCGTACAGGGCGCCCAGGGCTGCGTGGCTTACTTCCGGAGCCATCTGAGCAGGCACTTCAAAGAACCCTTTGCCGCGATCTCTACGTCCATGACAGAAGATGCGGCCGTGTTCGGCGGCCTGAATAACATGCTCGAAGGTCTGGAGAACACCTATACCCTGTACAAGCCGAAGATGATCACCGTCTCGACTACCTGCATGGCGGAGGTCATCGGTGATGATCTTAACGCGTACATCAAGACCGCGCGTGAGAAGGGCGTCATCCCCCAGGACCTGCCTGTGCCATTCGCGCACACACCAAGCTTTGTGGGCTCGCATATCGTGGGGTATGACAATATGCTGAAGGGCATCATGAAAGATCTCTCGGAGGGCAGGAAGGGAGAGCCAAACGGGAAAGTCAATCTTATCATGGGATTCGATACCTATACCGGCAACTACCATGAGATCAAACGGCTCATGGCGATGATGGGCATAGAGTCCACGCTGCTTGCGGATGTGAGCGATACCTTTGATTCTCCGAACACGGGAGAATACAAGCTCTACCCCGGAGGGACCCCGCTCCCGGATGCCATGGACGCGGTGAACGCCATGGGAACAATAGCGTTGCAGAAGTACTCGACGGTGAAGACAATGGATTATATCCGGAAAGAGTGGGGGCAGAAGACGCTCACGCTCGCGCCGATCGGCATCAGAAACACGGACATATTCTTCGAAGGGCTGAGCAGGCTTACGGGCAAACCAATCCCCCCTGCGATCGATGCGGAACGGGGACGAGCTGTTGATGCCATGGTGGACTCGCACCCGTATGTGCATGGCAAGCGCTTCGCCCTTGTCGGAGATCCGGACATCCTCCTTGGAATGATCAGCCTCATCATGGAGATGGGCGGCGAGCCGGTGCATATCGTTTGCACAAACGGCGACAAGCATTTCGAGGCAGAAGCGAACGAACTGCTCGCATCGAGTCCCTTCGGGGCCAACGGCAAGGTCTATGCGGGCAAAGACATGTGGCACCTGAGGTCGCTTCTGTTTACCGACCCTGTTGACCTGCTCATAGGGAATTCCTACGCGAAGTTTCTCTGGCGGGACACCGGCACGCCTCTGGTACGCAT
>JAOUFP010000057.1 GCA_029858145.1 Nitrospirota bacterium
AAAAGGAAATCCCCAAAAAGGAAGTCAAAAAGCCGGCAAAGAAAACGACACGGAAAAAAGGGGAATAAGTTCAATAAGTACTCTCAACAGTAATTTTGCGAATGGCGCAAATACGCTGTTCAGGCTTACTGTAAATATAGCTTATCTGATATCTGAGTTATCGCACCTTCAAAGAAAGGCGGTTACCACCTGCTCCAGTTTTTAGGAATCGTCAGGCATCGTTCGGCGCGGTTTCGCCCGGCTTTTCTGTTGCTCTTCAGGACGCTTTTCGAATTATGATCTTGTAAAATTTATCGCGATTCCTGTAAAGTTTAACCAGAAATCGGGGATTTCTTGGGGGATACAGGATATGATCAAGCATTGCGGTGCGATTTTCCTTTTGTTTTTTCTGGTGACCAGTTGTGCTTGCCCCGCCCTCAAAGAACCGGATATGCATTTGCATGAAGATCCTTTAGCTTTACAGAAGACCGATAAGGAAGCAGGCTTTTCGATAGATGATTCAACAAAAAAAATGATGTATGAGTACAGAACTCTGTCAGCAAATACCTGGGTCATAAGAGTTGGGGATATGCTGCGGGATTACATCAGCAATGTCGCGAAATATTCATTCCGGGTGCTTCAGGAGGACGCTTCCAATAAAATCCCTCTGCACATACATTTCAGGGTTGACAGCTATAAATTTGAAGATTGCCGTGCGACTGTGGATATGACGATAAGCGTGAGCAGGGGCGATGTGCTGGTGTTAAACAAGAAATATGTTGCTCAGGGAAAAGCTGCCCACCAGTCAACTCATTTGGCCTTTAATGCTATTTTTCACGAATTTATGTCTGATTTCATTCAGAAGGTGAACGATTAGCGATAGTCATGCCCTTGCTGTTATCAGCAGGTGCCGGCTGCTGCAAAGCCGGGGAAGCCTGACCATGACAGAGCGATGAGGGGCGGGATTCTTCTATGTCGAAGTGCATGATCCTATTGTTCGCTCAACAGGTCACTAACACCAGAATAGCGGAACGTATCACTTATGCATTGCGCGTCCGCTTCTGCGGAACAGACCTGCACTACATAAGCGAAGCAAGCCGCCGGATACCGCCGTTTACGTTCTGTATTAAAAAAGCCCGGCGATCTCCCGTTGGGACGGTGAAAGCAATGGGTGACAGGCGCAGCGGCTTTTTTATTTCACGAAAATAATCTCTACTGTATCAGGTCCCAGCTTTGTTATCTGCAATTGTTCCTTGTAATGTTTGCCGACCCCTTTTACCAAACCAACCAAAAAGTCAATCAGTCCCCTTTTGGATATGTATTTCATAATGAGGGTTTGCTCGTTCTTCCATTTATATTCGAATCTCGGCGGGCAGGCATTTGTCAGGGTCCGCGTTGTCTCCAAATGCACTTTGTCCATATTCAGAAGAAACTCCTTTGCAGAATTTGCCCGGCGATAAAATGGCGCATATATTTTTAGCGCGAATACATTGACCCAATAATCCCCGAATGCATCCGCGGCTTGCGCAAGAGAAATGTTCAGGACCTTGCATACGGAATCGACGACTTTCAAAGCGCCAGTATCATCCACGTCTGAGGTTGCAAGGAAAATGGATTCTCTGTCTAAACCGGATAAGGCAAGGGCGTCTTCCCATTTGTCCTTTCCAAATTTCTCTGTCACCAGGTCGGATAGGCATTTTACTATTACACCTTTCATTTTAAAACCTCCTGTGGTCTTTCAGTTTATCTTCAGGCAAGTATGGCCATACAACTGTGTGCTCTGGCCGGAGTGCTCTTTACAGTTTGCCGCCGAAGAAAGCGACAATTCCGTTTCCTCTTTATTGAAATGAGAGTTCCGTTCAATATCGCCCTGCAGGCTGAAATATCCAGTTTCAATTGTTTTCCTGATTCCTTCCGGTGCCGTTCCATTCGCAACATTTGAGGTGGGTGAAGGAGCGTGCAAAAGCGATGCAGGCATGGCATCGGGTATTGCGAGAGGCAGGATATCGGTGGAGTCCGGCGCGTCGACGACGGCTGATATGGCCATAATGGATATCGCCGGCAGGTAATCCCCTTTGTCAGGGGTATCATTCGCCAACTGCCCGGTTTGAATTATTCTGCAACTGTTTTCCTTCAGAGGGTCCAAATGTGATTCGATAACCGGTGCGGCAGTTGCAACGGTTTCGCCTGAAGAAGGCTGAGAGCCTTGAAAAAAGAGGGTGGGGCCCCGCACTTTGCCGCTCTGACCGATTGAGTCCTTTAGGTCTCTTTTAGTCAGGGGGGTATATACAAAGAGAATCGCGAGCATAAAAAAGACCAGCAGAGTGGATTTAATGCCCTGCTTATGCGCCGTAATATCTTGTGTTACATTAATTTCATGACGATTCACCGTGAGAACACCTTCATCGACCGGCAGCTTAAGTTATTTGTGTATTGGGTCAAAAGTTCTTCGCTCTTACATCTTTCGCAAGTCATTACTGCGCTTATATTTAATATGGCTTGTCTCAAGCAGAATATGCTGTGCCGGATATCACAATGAAGAAGTATCAAGTGCGAAGGTGACAACGTTATAGGGAAAGAGGCGCAAAGCGCGCAGTTGAAAAAAAAAGATTTACTGCGCAGATGATGGCGGCACTAAAAAAGTTCATGCTCTGCCCTGCCGGACCAACAGGGGGCCTGCCCGATAGGGGTACCAGTCCCCAATTGTCGGATTCCCGCCGGGGGCTCGTAGCGGCTTCTTGATAATATCCTGCTGCCGGGCTGATAGCAGATCCCTGCGTTTGAAGCAATAAAGTATGAGCTATCTCAGTTTCACACAGAGTTCTGCGACCCTTGCCCCAAGTTTAAAGGCATCGTTTGCTGCGCTTTCGTCAGGGCTTCCAAGACAGGCAACGCCGTAATGGCCCGAAGCGCTCATCGGGTCTCCTGCGATGATCATGCCATAGATCAGCAGACACTGAAGTATGGACATGATAGTGGTCTCCTTCCCTCCTGTATGGTGCCCGCCTGTGGCGAATGCGGCGCCGACCTTGTTTTCCATCTTTCTCCTCGTGCCGACAAACTCGTCGAATATCTTTTTGAGTTCCCAGGCCATGACCCCAAAGTAGACAGGGGAGCCTGCGATGATGCCGTCAGAGTCGATGAAGTCTTCTTTTGTCACTTCGCCTGTGCTTTTCAGAATGGCCTTTACCTTTGCTGATTCGACTCCTTTTGCCACCTCTTCAGCGAGTTTTTTTGTGTTTCCGCCTTTTGAGTAATAGAGCACCAAAACCTGCATGATCTGCCTCCTGATATGGTTACGAGGATGCTTGCTTCATGCCCCGCCTCCTGAAGCGGGAAAGAAATCAGGCTATCCTCTGTAAATAATCTTCCCTGCCCGCTTAGGATGCCCCGTCCCCTGGGGCGGGCCGCTTGACTTTTGCTTCAGTTGAGAAATCCTTTCCCCGGCCTTTTTTGCGTACTCACTGCCGGGATATTTTTCGATAATCTCCTGATAAAGCTTCAGGGCATGCTCCTGGTTATTCTGAAGCTCCTCGAACTGGGCGGTATTATACATTTCTGCTGCTTTCTCTTTTGAACAGCCGGCGAAACCGAATGAAAAGAGAAGAAAAAAAACGACGAAGACATATCTCATGAGTCCTCCGCGAATTTATCCGGAGTTGCTGCCGGAAAATTATATTTCTCACTATATCATGAAAACGGCTTTATGAAAACATTCAATTCAGTACGTCGCTCACACCGCAATTTTAAATTGACAGTACGCGGGATTTCCTATACACTTTCGCGATGAGGATTTTCTTGTCCCTGATTGCTGTCCTTTTGCTGGCTTTCTCCGCGTCCGGCCATCCCGGCAAGACCGATTACAGGGGAGGGCACAAATGCTGGAAGAACTGTGGTGAATGGGAATTGAGACGCGCCGAGTATCACCTCCATGACAAGGACTGGAAACCAATCCGGCTTGATTCGAAAGACGATTCCATCGAGACGGGCGTACAGGGGGCAGTCCCTGTTCCTGGCAAGTATTTTCTCCAAGAAGAGACTGCTGCTGCGCCGGATGTGATAGCGTCAGAAGTCCGGAATACCCCAGAAAGCCCGGGAGAGCGCCGTCAGACAATTGTAGAAAAGCATCATATTGTGACAGTCCATGAAGAAAGTCTCCTTCCGCTTCATTACATGCTGCTGCTTCTGCTGGCTTTTCTGATGCTTATGATCCTTATATTTGTGAGGAAGAAAAGGGAAAGGGAATAAGGCTCAAATCTGCCTTCTGCCTTCAAGCGCCTTGCCGAGCGTGACTTCATCGGCAAATTCAATGTCGCTCCCCATCGGCAGTCCATAGGCGATGCGGGATACCGTAACGCCTAAAGGGCTGAGCACTTCCTTGATGTACTGAGCGGTAATCTCGCCCTTTGTGTTAGGATTGGTGGCGATGATGACTTCCTGAACACCGTTGTTTTTTACTCTCCCGACCAGTTCCCTGATCTTCAGCCTTTCAGGCGTTATCCCGTCAATAGGGGACAAGGCACCGAGCAAAACGTGGTAGAGGCAGTGAAAACTCTTTACCCTTTCTATGACCAGAATATTGCTGGGTTCCTCGACAACGACCAGCCTGCTCCTGTCCCGTGAATCATCGCTGCAGATTTCGCTATCTCTTTTTCCGTGATGTTGAAACACTGGCTGCAGAAGCGGGCCTTTTCCTTGACCTTCTGAATCGCCTCAGCCAGTGAAAGCGCTTCGGCATCCGGCATGGAAAGGATAAAAAAAGCGAGCCTCTGTGCTGATTTTCTGCCGATCCCGGGGAGTCTCGTGAGTTCGTTGATCAGATTTTCTATGATTCCGTGCATACAATGGCTTTCAATTTATGATTCAGGGCTCCAGGCTTATGTTTCGCTGATTTGCGATCAAGCATAGAACGACAAATGTTGTTTATTTATTACCTCCCGAACATATTCCCGATATTGCCCATGCCGGGGATCTGCAAACCGCCTGTCAATTTTGACATCTCAGAGGAGACGAGTTCCTGAGCGCGCCTGATGGCCTCGTTCGCTGCCGCGATAATAAGGTCCTGAAGCATCTCAACGTCATCAGGGTTTACGACATCCTTTTCGATTTTTATCGATACGATTTCGCCTGCTCCGCTTGCGACAACCGTGACCATGCCGCCGCCCGCAGTCGCTTCAACGGTTTTTTTCTTGGCCTCTTCCTGTGCCTTCATCATCTCTTCCTGCATCTTCTGCGCCTGACGCATCAGGTCTCCAAGCATTTTTTTAGACATGATCTCCTCCATTTTTGGTGTTATCAAATTGCGCAACATCGACAATCCGTCCTTCGAAAAGTTCCAGGGCTTCCTTTACAAGCGGCTCATTGAGCACCTTTTCCTTCAGGTCTTTCCTGCGCGGACTTTTCTTCTGCGATGTTGCAAGTTTTATTCTGAGCTTATTCCCGTACTCACCGGAGACAATGCCTTCCAGTGACTTGAGATTTTTCTTTATCGCGTCTTCGAATACCGCATTGCCTCCGTTCAGGGTGAGCAGCAGTTCGCTTTCCTTTAATTCGACAGTCGCCTGGGAGATTTTTGAAGCAAGCGGGGCGTCAATCTTTTCGAGTGTCTTTGCCCATGCAGATGCGATATCCGCGCCGGCAGAGGCTGCCGGCGCGCCTGAGGGTTCATCAGCAGATTCAATGCTCTCCTCTTCATAGGAGGAATTTTCGGAAAGGGGTCCTTTGGGTTTCTCCAGCATTATTTCATTAACCGGCTCATCAGAGGCGTAAGACATCTCCGGTTCCGCAGTCGCTGTTCTTTCTGTTTCCGGTGATTCCTTCTGAGCAACAGGAGCTGTTTTTACAGGGGGCGTATTGACGGAAATCCCTTCATCCGCTGAACCCCGGACCTGCCTGCTGAAATAATCTATATTTTCGATCACTTCCTTCAACGGCTTCATGGAACTCAGGAAACTGGCCTTTATGAGCGCCATTTCGAGCGCGAGTCTCGGAGAAGACGAGTTCCTGACATCGGCTTCAGCCTTCATCAGCTCAGAGAGCATGAGAGTGAGCTGATCTTCAGAGGATGCAGAGATGATATCTTTTACCACCGCTATCTCGTCGCTGCTCAGGTCAAGAGCGTCTTCAGGCTTCTGCACGACGCTTGCCACCAGCAGGTCCCGGAAGAACTGCACCAGCTCCTTTGTGAACGATCTGAAGTCAGTCCCCTTTTCTGAAAGGAGATTGACGGCATCAATTAAAGCAACCCTGTTGCCTTCGATCAATGCCCGCGATACACCGGAAAGAATGCCGAAATCAGCCATGCCGAGAAGGCTCTGGACGTTCTCCTCGGTTATCTCGGAAGAAAATGAAGAAAGCTGGTCAAGTATGGTCAGGGAGTCCCGCACGCTGCCGTCTGCCGCCTTTGCGACAAGGCTGAGCGCGGGGGATGATATGCGAATTCCCTCGGCATCCGAGATCTGAACAAGCCTCGTCTTTATCATGCTGGCCGATATTCTTCTGAACGGCATGTGCTGACAGCGGGAAAGCACCGTGGCCGGGATCTTCTTCATCTCGGTCGTTGCGAGAACGAAAATGACATGGGATGGGGGCTCCTCAAGGGTTTTCAGGAGCGCGTTGAACGCGGAGGTCGAAAGCATATGCACTTCGTCGATGATGTAGACCTTGTACTTTCCGCCGGAAGGAGCGTATTTGACCCGCTCCCTGAGGTCCCGGATGTCGTCAACACTGTTGTTTGAGGCGCCGTCGATCTCTGTCACATCAACCGACGAACCATCGGTTATCCCAACGCATGACTCGCAGGCCCCGCAGGGCGAAGGAGCAGGCCCGGTCTTGCAGTTGAGCGCTTTGGCGAGTATCCTGGCTGTCGTTGTCTTGCCTACTCCCCTCGGTCCGGAGAATATGTAGGCGTGAGAAATCCTGGACTGGGAAATGGCGTTCTTGAGGATATTCATTATCGGTTCCTGGCCGATAAGATCGTCAAATCCCTGCGGTCTCCATTTTCTTGCTAATACGAGGTAGCTCATAATTCAGTCACGAGTCATCGATAATGAGTAACGAGTGATAAGCAAAACAATAATCTTGTCGCCAGCCTTACGATGAGCTGATCACTGGTTACTGTGTGCTGTTCACCGTCTTTTTGCAGCCCGGGAACGACTTGCTACGGCACACAGACATAATGCTTATCGCTGCTTCCTTCCGGACCTGACGAAGTTCACACCTGCCTGTTGCGCAGGGCCGTTCCCAGACTGCAAAAAAACCGTGAATAACGAAAAAGTCTTATTTGAATAAAAAGGACATTATTCACATCCCGTACAGTGGTAAGTATTTTAGCATATCTTTCTTTTATTTTGTGGCGGTCGCGGGCATCTCCGGCGCTATGCTCCGGCAACCTGTCGCCGGCCGAAATCAGGCTGCCTGTCCCGGACAAATCCGCTGCCGACGGGTCTTCAGGGAAAGTGCCTTTTTGAACTCCGCTTTGCCTGTTTCAGTTGTTTCCGGTGACGAGTGCGGGTCTTCCGGCCCTGGTATTTATTACGCGATAATATGTCAACTCACTGGGGAATGAAGTTAAGGAAGAAGGTGATGCAAATTTTTGCGAGAACGCAACCCATTACCAATAGAATTCAGAGGGCTTTTCTGCCAAGGTCTGTCACCTGCAAAAAGTGCAGAAGAAACGCCGGGAAACCGGACGCCCATGAAAGCGATCGAAAGTATCAGTCTTTCGTGCTGAAAATAACATTCTACGGGGAGATGTGTTATCTGATCATCAGGCGGGCCGCCTGTCAGCCCTGAAGCCTTCTTACGTTCTGTTTACCTGATCCAGTCAAGTTTTCCGCAGTGCTTGCAGATATTGACATTATGCCCGGACATTTTGCTGACAATTCTGGCATTATATTTATGCTTGTTGAGTCTGCACATGAGACCGTGAATAATGCTCCTGAAATGCTGTTTCATTTTTTTCGCCTCCTTTTTCTCATCAATCCCGGGAAAATTTTGCATCCTTCTGTGCGGCTGTCCTTTCCATGTTGGACCCGCTGCGCTCCATCACCTTCCCATAAAGGGGTGAACTTTTATATCAGAGGAAATCCGCGCAAGTCAACTTCAAATTCAGATCATCATGCGACCCCGCAATCCCATGTTTACCTTATAAGGGGCCGTAAAGGAAAGATGATCTAAACCAACAGCATTAGATTAGGACCTGCAGCCTCTGCGGAATCCGCCGCAGGCTTGTTATTACCCTGCCCTCAGCGCCTCCACGATATTCATCCTTGCGGCCCTGACTGCCGGAAGCACTCCGCCGACAAGTCCCATGATAAGGGAGAAGAGGAGCGCTTTATAGACGATTTCAAAGGTGAGCGCGAAGGAAAAGGCAAGTTCTGAAAAGGTCTGGAAATTCAGCGTCGATATGGTAAATAGCTGGAGGAAGGAAGCAAAGAAGAGGCCGATGCAGCCTCCGGTGAAGCCCAGGAGCAGGGCCTCGATGATGAAGGAGTAGAGGATATTGCGCCTCTGGAAGCCGAGGGCCCGCAGGGTCCCTATTTCAGATGTGCGGTTTGAGACCGACGCGTACATGGTGATCATCGCGCCGATGACCGCGCCGATAGAGAAGATGAGCGTGAGAGACATCCCGAGTATCCTGAGAAATTTCGCCATCATTTCCGACTGGTCCGCGTAATATTTCGTTTCCCTTTTTGCCTCAAGGGTCAGGCGGGGATCGTTCTCTATGCGGGCCTTGACGTTTTCGAACCCTGAAGAGTCCCGCAGTCCGAATATAATGGATGAATAAACAGGCCGCCGGAAGGCCTGCATGAGCTGATCGACGTCTCCCCATATCTCTGAGTTGAAGCCGGTATTGCCGGCATCGAAGATCCCGACCACCGTCCAGTCACGCATGCTGAAGCGGAGTTTTTCGCCCAGGCCGCCGCCAAGGAATCTTTTCGCGATGCTCATGCCCGCCATCAGTTCCGATGAGCCGGGTCTCGGCAGGCGTCCCTTCACCAGCCCGACCTGCGGCCTGAGGCGAAGCGAGTTATTGGTGATCCCCCTGATGACGACCTGTCCGGGCTTGTTGGTTCCGCGTTTCTGCAGGTTGATCAGGACGACGAGCTCTTTGGAGATAAGTTTCCGGCCGTCCGGTCCCGCGGCGATTTCAGGCTGCGTTTCCACGATCGACGCGGGAAAGCGATCGATGCCGCTCTGCACTTCAGAACCGGCGCCTTTCCGGATCACCACGACATTGTTATATGAACCGGTTTCCACGAGCGTTTTCCTGAGGCCTTCCGAGAGCATAAGGATAGAGGCAAAGACAAAGACCACCAGCGCCATGCCCGAGGCGGTCAGGACTGTGGTCAGGCGCCGTGTCCAGAGGTTGCGGAAGCTGTATGACAGGGGGATTTTCATCTAGGTGATCTTCCTGAGCCCGTCCGCGATGCCGATATTCACTGAGCGGCAGGTCGGAATCACTGCGGCGACGACCGCGACGATGACAGAAGCGGCGACATCGAGATACAGAGTCTCTGTCGAGACGTGAAAGATCGGGAGATACGCGCTCATCGCGTCGCCAAAGGCCTTCGCGGCAGGAAAGGTCGCGATGATTCCAAGCGCGCATCCGGTCATGGTGATGAAGAATGATTCTCCGAAGATAAGGCCGGCGATGTGCCATTTTCCGAAGCCGAGTGTTTTAAATACCGCGTACTCTCCGGTCCGCTCCCTCGCGGACATCGCCATGGTATTCGCCACGACCGCCATGATAATGATGATCACCACAAACGAAACGAGCTGAATCGCTATGACGATCGCCTCGGTCATCGAGACAAAACCCATCTGGAACGCCTTTTCTGTCTCCGTCAATGTCTCGGTGATCGAGTTTTTGAAGGAGGCGTCTATGGCGGCGGCCACTTCGGCAGCCTGATTGGGGTCTTTCAGCCCCACAATAAAAAATCCTATCTGGTCAGCCCTCCGGGGAGAAATCTTCTTCATGGATTCGTTGAGATACTCCCAGTTGAAGAAGAACTGGGTTTCATCCGTGGTGGAATATTTCCCTTTATAGATACCCCGAAGCACGAATTCCCAGTTTCCGGGAAAGATGGTCCCCCGGAGCGTAATGACATCTCCGATCTTCCAGCCGAATCTCTCCACGACCTTCCGGCCAGCCACACATCCCCTGCGGTCGATGATAAACGCCTTTTCCTCTTCGGGACTGATTACAAACTCGGGATAGAGTGCAAGATAGGTCTTCGGGTCTACGGCGAAGTTCGGGAAAAAGTTCTTTTCCTCGATATAGATGCCTCCGAACCAGTTTCCCCATGAGACGGTCTGGACCCCTTCCATCTGGCGTATTTTTTCCCGGTAAGAGGAGGGGAGCGAAAATACCAGGGAGATAGCGTTCCTCGTGATGAGCCTGCTTGCAGATGATGCCTCGACCCCTGCATACCAG
>JAOUFP010000058.1 GCA_029858145.1 Nitrospirota bacterium
GGGCCGCAGGCGGCGCTGCAGATGTTTATGACGCCGTCGATCGAGCAGTCCTTGAAAAACATATGCGCTGACGTCACCACTTCCCTGCCCATGCTCCAGTAGACCCATTTCGGAATGACGGTCATCGCCTCTCGTATCTCCTCTTCCGGGGGCTGTACATATACCGGCTCCACCCCGAATTCCAGAAGCGTCTGAAAAAGGTTTTTCACGAGGAAGCGGTCGAAGGCGAGATAATTCCGGCCGATGATCCCGATCCGGATGCCCCTGTCTCCCCGGCAATGAGCCGTGTTACCGTTTTTCATGAATGGATGCGGCTCCATGGGAAGTTCCGATGCCTTTAAAAAGGCCTTTTCCGCATCCCGGCGGCTTATGTTCAGCGTACCGGCGATCTTCTTTGAAAACAGCGACGGGGCGCTCTCCCTGTCGATTTTTACGTTCATCATAGGGCTGATGATTTCGGGAAGGTGAGAGAAGCATGCCTTCACCATATCAGGCAGACCTATGACTTTGGGGCACATATAGGCGTCCTGTTCGACGCTCACATATCTCGGGATGAACAAATAGTCGACGTTGTCCTTCAGGCTTTTTATGTGTCCCAGGTACGTCTTGACCGGGAGGCAAAGGTCTCCGATGCCTTTTTTTAAGCCGTCTTTCAGTATGCCGGAGGAAGTTTCCGGGGAGATTATCGTTTCGTATCCGAGTTCCCTGAAAAGGGCTTTCCAGGTATGAGCATAACTGAAGTAAAGAAGTGCCCTCGGTATGCCGATTTTTCTATTTTTCATGCTATTAAATAGTCCATATCTGTCCGGGACAGGAATATTCAGCAGGCGGAATGCCTTATCAGCACACTAATCTATTGTCCCGGGTTGTGAATATTGCGTATTGAGTTTTGAAATTTGTTGAATGTCTCTTCGTCAAATAGTTATGGTTCAGCATTGTGAAACAGTGAAACTGCTCTCTGCTTCAGGCTTAATTTTAGATTATTTCACCTGATTTCTGCAAAAGGGGGAGCCGAAAAATAATTCTTAAGTTTTTTTGCCGAAATATGGTAATCTTAGTGTTGTAGTCTTTCGAGCATATACCGTTTGAAATATCTTAAAAAAGGGCTGAGGGAATTTTATGAAAGAGATTAAAGAAATAATAGATATGGGAAGGCGTCTTGACGAACTGACCTGTGAGGTCTACACACAGTTCGCCAAAAGGGACGATTTTGATCCTGCTCTGATCACTCTCTGGAAGGAGATGGCGGAGTGGAAAAAGGGCCACCTGAAACACTGGAAAAAGATATCGAAATCTTTTGCGTACCGGAACTTGTTCAGCAAGTCAAGTGAGGACCTCAAGACAATTATCAAGCAGATGAAGAACATACAGTCTGAGCTTGTCGAATTCCTGCGGCGGCTGAGGAAAAAGACGATAACACAGAACGAGGCGGTTTCCCAGACGATCCTGAATGAGTTTTGCATGATCTCGGATATATTCCTCGAGATATTCTATACTTACGGAGAGACGCTTGATAGCGGCCCTTCAATTTTTGTGAAAGAGTGCGGTTCTCATCTCATGAGGATGGCAGATGTGCTCAAGCCGTACATGAAACTGAATCCGTTGTATGCCGTGCTGCTGAAATCACTGGTCGAATTCAGATATAAATTTGAGTTCCTCGAGACGACCTACGGCAAAAAGAGGAAAGCTGCCGGTTAATCCTCAGACGTTATTTCCGTATCATGCGGTGAGAAGTGGAATACAAGCTTAACATCAAAGGGTTTTTCGAAAACGAGCAGGAACTGCACGATACTGTAAAGAGGCGCAAGATCTGCTATGACTCCGAGCCGTACTACAGGACAAAAAAGGGGGAGCTCATACAGATAGGGTACCAGCTGAACATTTACGGGACCTTTCCTGAAGACCACAAGAATGCAACTCCTGACGACCCTGAATTCACCAATGTGCTTCGTGACGTCAGAAGAGTCGCCGAAGCCCTCTCGAATACCTGCGATCCGCTGCATATGTGCGAAGCGACGATTCTTGATTCCGGTACCGTGACCTATGCCCATGAGCGGAAAATGCGGCCTGATGTGACAGTCCATATCCCTGTCTTTGATCAGCAGAATTACGGGCATCCGGTCGATGACAAGATACGGAACACCCTGGAGATGGCCGGCCGGATACTCGAGGGTGCCGGGGTACAAAAGACAAGGTGGCAGGAATAATTCAGTCTGTTTTGGGTCTCTTTGCCTTGATGTACGCGGAAAAGACCATCTTTTCAACCCCTTCGCCGAAGTTCCAGCTTTTGATGATCTCGTCGCTGTTGTCTTTGTCCCGGATCACAATATCGGCAAATCCCGCATTGTGAAGAAGGCTCTGCAGTTCCTCCACGGGAACCGATCCGGTTATTCAACCGCTGTAGGCGTGTTCGTTATTCTTGAGCTCGTCGGAGAATTCGCCTTTTTTCAGGATATCGGAGATTGTCAGCCTTCCGCCGGGCTTTAAAACCCTGAACGCTTCGTTAAAGACAGACTGCTTGTCAGGCGAAAGGTTGACCACGCAGTTTGAGATGATCACATCGACCGAAGAGTCCTCCAGCGGGAGGTGTTCAATTTCTCCGAGCCTGAACTCCACGTTCTTCAGCCCGAGTTTTTCCGCGTTACCCTTTGCCTTACCGACCATGTCAGGTGTCATATCCACACCGATCACGTATCCCTTCGGACCGACCTTCATGCAGGAGAGGAAGGCGTCAAAACCCGCGCCGCTGCCGAGATCGAGAACAGTCTCACCTTCCTGAAGGTCTGCAATGGCGTGAGGGTTGCCGCAGCCGAGTCCCAGATTAGCCTCTCCGAGGCCGATCTTCAGCTCCTCGTCGGAATAGCCGAGACGTCTGCCCGCTTCGAGAAGGCTTTCTGTCCTGGTCCCAGGGGCGCAGCAGCTTGCCTGATCCAGGAAGGGAAAAGTGCCCGTGGCTGCTCCCGAATAGCTTTTCACTATGAGCTGTTTGATTTTTGTCTTTTCTTTATCCATAATTGAGTTAATGCTGTAAGCACGCTGATCTAATGTATAGTTATTATAGCACAGGCAAGTCACGGCGAAGGAGGGGAAGTGAAACTTCTTTTTATCGGCGATTCATTAATCGAGTATTATGACTGGCAGGAGCGTTTTTCAAAATACCTCGTCTATAATCTGGGAATTGCCGGGGAGACCGTCGAAGGGCTGTATGCGAGGCTCGAAGTGGTCTTTGCGCAGATTGAAGAGGCCGATGCGATATTTATCATGACCGGCATCAACAACCTTGCGATGGGGGACAGCAAGTTCCTCCCGGTGTACCGCAAGATCGTCAAAAGTCTTAAGGAGCACTATACACCGTCAAGGATTTTCCTCCACAGTCTTCTGCCGGTTCTTTTCCCCTGGATCTCGAATGATGAGATCGTAAAGATGAACCGGCAGCTGAAAAAAATGGCCGGGGAAGAGAACGTGCTCTATGTTGATATGCATTCCCTGTTCCTTGAGCGGGAAGGCAGGCCTGTCAGGGAGTATCTTCTTGACGATGGCGTGCACGTGAGCGAAAAGGGCTATCGTGTCTGGGCCGGGGAAATTGAAAGGCTCCTCTGATGAAGACAACAGAGTATGCGGTGTCGATAAAGGGGAAGTCTCTCCTGGAAAGGGCGACCCGGGGACAGGGCGGCTGGTCGGGGATTTTTGTGCGGCAAGCTTTTTTCTGAAAGATACGCCTTGAACGACCTTCCGGACCATGCCGGCTTACCCTTGATCAAATGTGAGATGATAGAGAGAAACCTGAGAATCGCCTGTTATCCACAAAAAATGGGTGAAGTTTTTATGAAACGATGTGACTGGGCTAATTCAAATCTCCTGGTGACCAGGCATCATGATGAGGAATGGGGGGTTCCTGTTCATGATGACAGGCTTCTTTTCGAAATGCTGATTCTGGAAGGCGCGCAGGCAGGTTTGAGCTGGGCAGCAATCCTTCAGAAAAGAGAAGGTTATTTAAAGGCATTCGATAATTTTGATGCCCGTAAGATAGCCGGCTATTCCGCAGAAAAGATAGAGCAGTTGCTTCAAAATCCGGAAATTGTAAGGAATAAGCTGAAAATCAATGCCACCGTGGAAAATGCAAGGCGATTTCTGGAAATCCAAAATGATTATGGAAGCTTTGACGCCTTCATATGGTCATTTGTTGGAGGAAAACCAATTAATAACTCACGGGGAAAATTATCTGATATTCCTGCAAGCACGCCAGAGTCAGACACCATGAGCAGGAATCTCAGGGAAAAAGGTTTTAAATTTGCAGGCACCACTATCTGCTACGCGTATATGCAGGCAGTTGGCATGGTTAATGATCATCTGACTTCATGCTTTCGATACCCGGAAGTTAAGAAACTGCAAACTGATGAATAACAAAAGGTATCAGGCTGGCAGCCGGACCTGCAGCCTCGTTCCCCCGCTTTGTCCCGATGCAATCTTAAACCTGACGTTCCGTACGGTTATACCGCAAATCCACACATCGCACCTTCTTGAAATGCCTTTGTCAGGGAGCGGAACAAACACCCTGGGTTTTCCCCGATGCGCCTGTTTTTATTGAGAAGACGGGTCCTTCCATGCAGCTGAAAATATTTCCTGAACTGAAACAGGAACTTCGAAAACAATAAACGGTGATTGCATGAAATATACTGCCCCACTGATGTATAATTTCTGTGTTTGCCTTACCGGTAATTCCGAATACATTAAGGAGTGGATTATGGATAGATGCCCTTGCGGTTCAGAACGTTCGTATGCCGAATGCTGCGAACCTTTGATAAAAGGAGAAAGAGCAGCGGAGAATCCCGAGCAGTTGATGCGCTCACGGTATAGCGCATACGTAAAAACCGAGATCGATTACCTTGCGGCCTCTTTGCATCCTGACCAGAGAAAGGACTTTGACCCTAAGAGTACCCGTTCCTGGTCGGAAAGCGCCGAGTGGCACAAACTCGAAATCGTCGGGACAAAGAACGGCGGACCTGACGATGAAGCAGGCGAGGTTGAGTTCATAGCGACCTTCACGCAGAACGGCAACATGATGAAACATCATGAACTGGCGAGTTTCAGGAAAGAAGAGGGGGCCTGGTATTTTGTGGACGGCAAGGCCGCAGCGCCGCAGCAGTATGTGCGTTCAGAGCCGAAGGTCGGCCGCAATGACCCCTGTTCCTGCGGAAGCGGAAAAAAATTCAAGAAATGCTGCGGAAAATGAACTGCGGTCTTTAAAGCCTCAACAGGATTTGAATATCTGTTTTGCATTGAATTATTCAACTTTCCATCTTATCTGCGGAACTCATATCATCCTCCTCAGTAATGATCTATAATAGAGCTGTGGAATGCTGAATCTGTTAAACCCGTGATCAATTGGTATGCGCCGTCATTTCCTCCTGTCGGGAACCGGACGGCGTACCCTTAATTAGATGCCGGGTCAGTATAAAGAAAGATATTGACTATGAAACACTTAAACGAAGATCTTCTGCGCTCCTTTAAAGAGAGTTTTCCCTGCGCCTATTTCGGCGACGAACGGATGTCAGTTATTGAGTATCTCTATGCCACGGAAGACTGCTCGGAGAGATTTCACGAATATCTCGCTGAGGGATACCGCAGAATCGGGAGCATCTTCTACCGGAATATCTGCGAAGAATGTATCGACTGCAAGCCGCTTCGCCTGGAAACAGAGCTGTTCAGTCCCAGCAGGAGTCAGAGCAGGACGCTGAAGAAGAGCAGGGACATCCGCATCGAGGTGCAGACTCCCGCCATTATTACCGGGGAAAAGATCGATCTCTACAGGAGATATCTGGATTCGAAGCATTCCGGCAGGGAATATAAGGAGCCGCGGGATTATGAGACGGTTCTTTCCAATATTCATTATGGCTACGCGCGCACCATTGAAATGGACTACTATGTCGGTGATACACTGGTAGGGGTGGGGATCGTGGACGAGGCTGAAGATGCCCTCTCTTCGAACTATTTCTATTATGACACGGATTATCTCGAAAGGAGACCGGGGGTGCTCAGCATCCTAAAGGAGATATTGCTGGCAAGGGTTATGGGTAAGAAATACTACTACCTGGGGTTCTATCTGGAGGGCACGGCCAAGATGGCGTACAAGAAATTTTTCCGTCCGAACCAGATATATGAGGGCAGGCAATGGAGGGAGTTTCTCACAAAGTAGCCTTATTTCTCCCTTCTTTTTTGACAAATCCGCGCTCTGCCTTATATTCTTAATATGTTATGGAACATAAATGGGTTGAACTGACGGTCACCACCGATGAGATGGAGGCAGAGATGATCAAGGACCTCCTTGAAAGCGGCGGCATCCCGGTTGTGCTCAGATCGGGCAAGGTGAGGCCTTATCCCGTGAGCATCGGCAGAATGGGCGAAATAAAGCTGCTGGTAAGAGACATCGATCTTGAAGCGGCTGAGGCAGTGATAAAGCAAGCCTGATTATCCGCAGCATCGTCCTTTAGTCAGACACCCCGGCCCGGGGGAAGGGGCATTCAGCAAGCTTCCTCGTAAGATAGTGCGTCTATTACATAAATAAAGGAGCGTTTAATGTCAGAGTTTAAGGGAGTTACAGTTGTTAAAGAAGCGAACATTTATTTTAACGGTAACGTGACGAGCAGGACGGTAATTTTCAGCGATGGATCGAAAAAGACGCTCGGCGTGATGCTCCCCGGCGAATATGAGTTCAGCACAGGAGAAAAGGAACTCATGGAGATCATGTCTGGCGAAATGGAAGTGCTCCTTCCCGGAGAACTTGCATGGAAAAGCATAACCGGAGGTCAATCGTTTGAAGTGGCCGGCAATGCGAAATTCAAACTGAAGGTAAAAACCCTGAGTGATTACTGCTGTTCGTTTATCGGACAGTGATTTGGGAAAAAAAAGGGCGGGCTTGCAGGTGCATTTCCGCCCCCTTGTCTTTTTTCTGAAACAGGAACATGCACTCTTTAATCCTTATCCATCCCCCTGCCGCAAAGCCATCTGAACCGCCTGCCGGAATCGCGAGACTTTCCGGTTTTTTAATTCACCACGGGGCAAAGCCCTTTCTCCTGGACGCAAACCTGGAGGGCATGCTGCATCTGATGAGAGGAGCGGGATTGTCCGGTGCCGAATTCCAGGATACCTGGACGAAGCGCGCGTTGCGCAGTCGGCAAAAGAATCTCGCTTCGCTGCATGATGGGCGTGTGTTTGCGCATCCGGACCGCTACAAGCGCGCTGTCGCGGATATCAACCGTGTCCTTGAGGTATCCGGCCGGGGCCGGGGGGTGACTGTTGGACTCGCAAACTATCAGGACAGCAGCCTTTCTCCCCTGCGGAGCGCGGATCTCATCAGAGCCGCCGAAACCTTTGAAGAAAATCCGTTCTTCCCTTATTTCAGCGAGAGGCTGACTGAGCTTGCCGGGCGAGCCCGGCCGGTCCTGATCGGATTTTCATTGAATTATCTGAGCCAGGCCCTCTGTACATTCGCGATGGCGGGGTTCATCAGGAAGAGATTCCCGGGTCTTATGATAGTCCTCGGCGGAGGACTCGTCACCTCCTGGCTGCGAAGGCCGGGCTGGATTTCCCCTTTTGACGGCCTGATAGACCTCCTCATCGCGGGTCCGGGAGAATATCCGCTCCTTTCGGTGCTCGGCAGTGAAGGGGAGAAGAAATGCTTTCCCGTGCCTGATTTTCACGGGCTGCCGGCAGGCGATTATCTCTCTCCCGGCACCGTGCTTCCCTACAGCGCCTCAAGCGGCTGCTACTGGAACAGATGCGCGTTCTGTCCCGAGAAGGCAGAAGGCAATCCCTACGCTGCCGTACCGGTCAGGAGAGCCATGGAAGATATCAGCTCACTCGTAAGCAGCATGGACCCGGCGCTCCTGCATCTCCTTGATAATGCGATCAGTCCTGCGTTGCTGCGTTCGCTGGCGGAAAATCCTCCGGGGCCTGCATGGTACGGTTTTGCCAGAATTGACCGGCAGCTGGCAGACAGTGATTTCTGCAGGGCATTGAAACGTTCCGGCTGCGTGATGCTGAAGCTTGGTGTTGAGTCAGGAGACCAGGGAGTGCTCGACAGGATGGAAAAAGGGATCGGCCTTGATATGGTCTCCCGCGCCCTTAAGGCGCTGAAACGAGCAGGGATAGCCACTTATGTCTATCTCCTCTTCGGAACGCCCTACGAAACACTGACCGAAGCGCGCCGGACGCTTGAGTTCGCGGAAGCCCATCGCGAAGAGATAGGCTTCCTGAACCTTGCGCTGTTTAATATGCCTGTTTCTGCCGAGTGGACGCGTGAATTTGAAACAAACAGCTTTTATGAGGGCGACCTTTCCCTCTACAGGGACTTTGTCCATCCCCGAGGGTGGAACAGGAAGCAGGTAAGGGATTTTCTGGAAAATGAATTCAAGAAAAACAGGGCTGTCGCTTCCATACTTAAAAAAGACCCACCGGTATTTACCTCAAACCACGCCCCTTTTTTTTTGATGAAAAAGCTCTGATCAGTGTGCCGCCCGGAAAAAGCGTTTAACCGCGGGGACACAGAGGACGCAGGGAGAAATCGGGAAGTTCCGTCTAAAAACGCGCCCCTGAAATGGTCAAGTACGTTTCCAATACAAAGTCTTTTTTTGCGTACTTCGCGGCTTTGCGCGATCCTCAGTCCAGATTATTCATATAATGTTGTATTCCAGCGTCAGGAGGAGGCATCAGCGCTCATTCCCGCTTTGCTCCGGGGCATTTTTCTCCTGATATTCATATAACCAGTCTGTCGGACTACCGGAAAATGAAACCGCTCTCAATGCCTTCTCCAGCCTTGTTGTTTGATTACCGCCGGAAAGATTTATGAATAATGCTGGTTAGGATATTCATTCGGACATGAAGGAGCTTCCACCCGTCTTTCGGCCAGGTTATCCGGCTCTCTCTTTCAGTACTTCCTTGTTATAGGCGGCGATGATGTCTTTGCGCCGTATCATGGAAAGCACGCGCCTCGGATTATTTGGATCGACCACCGGTATCTCCTCGATGTCTTTCAGTGAGAATTTTTTTATGGCGGTATTCAGGTCGTTGTCGGGGCGCAAGGTTATGACGTTCTCAGTCGCCAGTTGGCCTGCCTTCACAATGCCTTTGACGGCATCTTCGAACAGCGCGGGCCTTACATCCTGGATCGATATTATCCCCATCATATCGCCTGAATCGTCTGTTACCGGGAAGTAGAAACGCTCATTTCTTATCATGAGTTCTATGATGTCACTCAGCAGTGTGTCTTTGTGTATGGAGATGAAATCGTTCTTCATGACATCCCTGACCTTTATCCTGCTCATGACGGACCTTTCGCGCCCGGCATCGATCTTTATGCCCCTCTTCGTCAGTTCAACGGTATCGATGGAGTCGGAATAAAGTTTCTTTGCGACAACGGTACCGATGATGGAGGTGAACATAAGGGGTATGATGATCTTGTAATTCCCCGTCATTTCGAAGAGCAGGAATATGCCGGTCAGGGGCGCATGGGTTGCTGCGGCGAGGAATGAGCCGATACCGACCGTCGCATAAGCGCCGGGAGACGCGGTGGCGCCGGGAAATAACTGATGAGCGATGAATCCGAAACTCCCTCCGGTCATTGCGCCGATAAAAAGCGCGGGGGCAAAGACCCCTCCGGCACCGCCTGAGCCGAGGGTCACGGAGGTAGCAAGGATTTTCACCAGGATGAGAATTACTATTACGGGGAATATGATCCTTCCTGAGAGGGCGTCTTCTATGAACTCGTAGCCGTTGCCCATGATCTGGGGTAAAAATATTCCCAGTGATCCGATAATGAAAGCGCCCAGGACAGGTTTGAGCTGCGGGTGCAGGTTGAAGGAGTCAAATTCGCTGCGGATCCTGTGGAATATTTTGATGTAAAAAACCGCGATGACCCCGATGATGAGTCCGAGAATGATATAGAATGATATTTCAACAGGACTTTTGAGGTCATATTGAGGGACTGTGAAAGCGGGATTCGCGCCATAGAAGCCCCGCGATACCACCGTGGCGATCCCCGATGAGATGACGATGGCGGCAAAGGAAGAAAGCTCGTAGTTGCCGAGCAGCACGATTTCTATAGCGAACATGATGCCTGCTATCGGCGCGTTGAAGGTGGCTGCTATAGCGCCCGCCGAGCCCGCGGCGATAAGGAGTTTCATATGGTTCCCCGAAGCCTTGAAGAGCTGCCCGATCCCGGAACCGACAGTGCCGCCGATAATGGCTATGGGGCCTTCTACTCCTGCCGACCCGCCGGAACCGATCGTAAGCGCCGGGCCCACGGTTTTAAGCAGGATGTTTTTGATCTTCAGCACTCCGCCTCTGATATTTACCACCTCGAGAAAACGGGAAAAGCCGTATCCATTCACATCACCC
>JAOUFP010000459.1 GCA_029858145.1 Nitrospirota bacterium
CTCAACTTTTTCCAGAGCCATCTGTTCACCGGCATCGAAATGTCCGTAATAGAGATGACGCACCTGGACACCGTCCACTATCAGTATCATCTTGTCGTTGTAGCGGTCAATTACTCCGCGTCCCCAAATGGTTTTGTGCCTCTTTCGATATTGGTTTGTCTGTATCCCCGGCACGAATTGTAAAAGCTCGTCGAGTCTTCTGACGCCAAGCCTGGTGAAGTCTCTTTTGGAAAAACTGTAAATGGTTCCCGGAGCCTTTACATATTCAGTCGGTATCAGGGAGGCTGCGGTAAAGACCTCTATGTCCATGAGGTCCTTAAGCGACATCTCGAAATAATCGGCGTCCGTATGAGAGCTTGCCGAAACGATGTCTTCTCCGTATGCGGGAGCGATTAAGTATGTTGGCGCGGAAAGGAACGCTGTCAATAAAATGATAGTCAGCATTTTTGCATTGAGCAAACCGGATCGAATCAGCACAATTTCCCCTTTCGCATAAAGCCTTTCCTTTCTCAAAGGTAAGTCGCTGTTTGTTTTTGCCGGCTTTTCTCAGATGATGATACGCGTATCCAAATTGAGTGATAAAAGGACCTGCGTGTCCTGTTTCTGAGACCCCATCTCGTGCAGTTTCATTATAGATTATAGTACGGCCATATCCAAAAATTCTGAAAAAGGAACTCTGTCCATTGAAGCCTCATAATTGTCTGCGGCGTTTGTTTGAAATTAATCGGAGAAGGCTGTGTTTATCTTTTTAATCATTTCGGAGGAGATATTTTTCAAATCCTTGAATCTTGCAAATTCCTCATTTTTGGTCAATGCCGGATTGATGTATACGGCTTCCATGAGCGTTCTTGAAGCTCCGGCCTGATCCTGCATTTCCAGATATGCCATCGCCATATCGCAGAGTACATATTCCATCTGTCTTGGCCTGTGAGCGAGAATCTTTTTATAGGCTGAAATTGCCTCTTCGGTTTTGCCGGTCTCCCTGAGGCTGTCCGCGTAACGCAGACCCGAGATCTTCATAAGCTCGATTATTGTTTTTTTGTCAGGGATATCATGCGAAAGCATTTCAAGATATTTGTTGAATGCCCTTTGCGGGACGCCGTTGTTTCTCAGTTCCGTTGAATACTTATTCAATACCGCCGTCGCCATATTGGGATTTTCGGAAATTATCAGAGAGATCATCTCTTCGGCTTTTTCGAACTTTTTGTTTCTCGCAAACAGCATCGCCCTGTCGAGGCATATATGTTTGTCGGAAACCGAATCGTAAAAATCGAGACCGTCTACCTTGTTTAAAATACGGGTGGAAAGGTCGGCTATCTGGGCGTCAAAATCGAAAAAACCGATGTTCCTGAAATCCGCTTCTACGATGGCGGTAAGTATCTTGCTATACGGAGTTTTAATGTCCATTTCAGGGGCATCCTTGTGGCGGAATTCCATGGCTTCCGCAAGTTTTACCGCTTCATGCAGGTATTTCATCCCCATTTTGAAATATTTATTCACCTCTTCCGGTTTGTTGACGATAGTTTCCTTTTTCAGTATCGCGAAGCAGCAGGTGCTGATCATGGCGTAAGGTTCGGGGAGTGATTGCTCAAGCCTGTTTGCTTCTCTGTAATCGTTCAGCGCCTGGGTGATCTGTTCGATCCTGTAATAGGCGTCCCCTCTTTTGACAAGTGTTTTTGCGTTGGGGCCGATATCAATTGCCTTAGTAAGTATCTTTATCGCTTTTTCATATTCCCCATTTTCAAGAAGCTTCTCCCCTTCGTGGAGGAATTTTTTATAATCCATCGGTTTTTGAACATTGGTCTTTGCGTGCGAGTCACGCCCTGATTCAGCTTCCTTGAAGCCGTTATTGAGGAGTTCGGTGTATTTTGCGAGATGATCCAGCAGTTCCTCCGCGTTTTTTTCAGGGAGCGTGTTGGGGGATATGAAGCAGGCGTATCTAATGCCGAAATTCCCCAACTGCCTGAATATTTCGATCTGCTTGTCGGTGTTTACCGTGCCGATAAAGACCGGTATCAGCCCGGAGAAGGTGGAGTTGGTTGTATATCCCTGGATGGCGCGGAGTAAACTTATCAGATTAGTGCCGGCATCTTTCGGCCTGTACTGCAGAAGCGCCATGTGCCCCTTCTTGAGCCAGGTACCAATGGTTTTTGCCAGTTCGGCCTGTTCGTTCTTTGTGGGCGTGTGGCAGGTAAATCCCACATTGACAAACATTTCAGACGCCGCATCTGAAATGTTTTTGTCGGCTATGCTGGCATAGATCACCGGATGGATCTTTATGAGCGGTTTCAGCTTTTTTTTATATTCTGATATCAGCTTCTGGTTATATGTTAGCTGTTGTGTGGCATCCGTATTTCCGTTTCTCATGCTGCCTGTGCCGGCTATCTGGGACAATGTACCCCCTTCATACCACATTCTTCATCCGAAAAAGTTTTCGGAGTCAGGATGTATTATCATCAAATTGCTGTATTTTTTGATTGTATCATGACCCACTGATTACCGG
>JAOUFP010000059.1 GCA_029858145.1 Nitrospirota bacterium
AAATCCTTAAACGGCCTGCCCGGTCGTCTGCGCTTGATGGATAGCGAGCAAGCGAGTGACTTGCAATAATGTTTTCCTTACATCGAAGCCAAAGGCTTCCAATTTGGAAAACTCGCTTCGCTCAGACAGTCCCAAATTCTTAATGCGCAGACTCGGACACAGTCCTGAGATTTTTGAAGGGGGAGAATCCGTACGGGAAAAAAGTGAGGCTTGCGTTAGACATCAAGTCGAGAATAGGTGGATTCTGTATTAAGTATCAATAGCGAATCTCGAAGCCTTTATATTCTCCGGAGGATTCTTCCCATCGGACATCGATATTTCCGACAACAGCGCCGGCAGGTCCTCTCCGGCATTCCTCAATAGCCTGCTCGATCAATTCCCTGTTTCCTTCAAACAACGCCTCGACACGTCCGTCATAGAGATTCCTTACCCATCCGTTAATGCCGAGTTTTGACGCGAGGTTCCGTGTAAAGGCCCTGTAGAAGACGCCCTGGACCCTGCCTTCTATGAAGAGATGCGCCTTTGAAGTATTCATGAAGTTATTATAGCAGATTGAAAAGTTCGCTATTCTCCGAGATAAGCGTGTCTGACTTTCTCATTGTGCAGCAGGTCTTCGCTATTTCCCTGGAGGGTGACGGCGCCGTTTTCCAGAACATATCCCCTGTGTGAGAGTTTCAGGGCGGCCTTCGCGTTCTGTTCAACAAGAAGCACGGTAACTCCTCTCCTGTTGATATCGTGGACGGTCCTGAATATTTTACTCACCATGATGGGAGCGAGTCCCAGAGAAGGCTCATCCAGAAGCAGGATATCGGGATTGGACATCAACGCCCTGGCGATCGCGAGCATCTGCTGTTCGCCGCCGCTCAGGGTGCCGCCTTTCTGGTTTTTTCTCTCTCCGAGGATAGGAAACAATGTGAAGACCATATCGAACGATGATTGCAGGTCACCCCGTTCAAGATAATGCCCCATCTCCAGGTTTTCGAATACCGTTAATTTAGGAAATATCCTTCTCCCTTCCGGCACCTGGCTTATTCCGAGCTCCACTATCCTGTGCGGCGGCAACCCGGTTATATCGGTATCATTCAGGAATATCTTCCCTGAGGAGGGCTTCAGAACCCCCGAGATGG
This sequence comes from Nitrospirota bacterium, assembly GCA_029858145.1. GTDB lineage: Bacteria > Nitrospirota > Thermodesulfovibrionia > Thermodesulfovibrionales > UBA6898 > JAOUFP01. The sequence goes on from JAOUFP010000059.1 coordinate 1,128, forward strand.
TCATCAGGGAAGTTGACTTGCCCGCGCCGTTGCTGCCGATAAGGGAGACGATCTCCCCCTTGCCGATTTCGAGGTCAACGCCCCGGATAGCCTCGATAGGCCCGTAGAAAGTATGAATACGTTCGAGTCTTAACATGCGGTTCTAATGCGTTTCCTTGCCAAGATACGCCTCTATGACCATCGGATTCGTCTTTATCTCCTCAGGGGAGCCCTCGGCTATCTTTACTCCGTGGTCGAGCACTATGATGCGGTCTGATATGCCCATCACAAAACGCATATCATGTTCTATCAGGATGATGGTCTTGCCAAGTTCCCTGAGATTCATGATGATCCGCATCATTTCACTGGTTTCCTGGGGGTTCATTCCTGCGGTCGGCTCATCAAAGAGTAACAATGAGGCCCCGGTGGCGAGCGCTCTGGCTATTTCGAGCTTGCGCTGTTCTCCGTAAGGCATGCTCCCCGAGACTTTGTCAACGTGGGTCTCAAGGCCGAGGAGTTCGAGATATTCGTACGCCTTCTCCCTGATCGTCCTTTCTTCTCTTTTGAAAAGAGGGAGTTGAGTGATCGCGGAGAATAGTCCCGACCGGATCTTTGTATGCTGCGCGACCAGTACATTTTCGAGCACCGTCATGTCTCTGAAGAGTCTTATGTTCTGGAAAGTCCTCGCAATGCCCATCCTGTTTATTTTGTCTGCGGAAAGGCCTGAAATATCTCTTTCTGAGAATATGATGCTGCCTCTTGTCGGCTTCATAAATCCGGTGAGGCAGTTGAAGAGGGTTGTTTTGCCCGCGCCGTTCGGGCCGATAATGCTGAGAATCGTCCTGTCCTTTGTATGAAAGCTGATTTCCTCGATTGCACGTATGCCGCCGAAATGCTTCGAGAGGGCCTTAACTTCCAATGGATACATTTTTCCCTCCAAACAGTCCCTGGGGCCTGAATATCATCAGGACAACGAGACCGGCTCCCAGGGCAAGCATCCGGTACAGCTGCACTTCGCGTAAAACCTCGGGGAGAAAGACCAGGATCACGGCCCCGATTATCACTCCCGCAATACTGCCGAGGCCGCCGACGATCACCATGCACAGGATGAGAACGGATTCCATGAACGTGAAACTCTCCGGTGATATGAACCTCATCTTTGAGGCGAAGAGGCAGCCGGCCAGTCCGGCCCAGAACGCTCCGAAGGCCACGGAATAGAGTTTATACATCGTCCTGTTGATCCCCATGGCCGAAGTCGCGATTTCGTCTTCCCTCAGCGCGATCCAGGCCCTTCCTATCTTTGACGCATGGATCCTGCGCATGACGATAATCGCGATGACGACAAAGAACATGACAAGGTAGTAAAAGCTGTTAAGAGAGGTGAGTCCGAAAGAAAGGATATGAGGCGGGGCAATGCCGGATATGCCGTTGGGACCTTTTGTCAGGCTGTCCCAGTTATTCAGTGTTATGTGCACGATCTCGCCGAACCCGAGGGTGACCAGCGCAAGGTAATCTCCTCTCAGCCTCACGGCGGGGACCGCGAAGAGAAAACCCGCTATGACGGTGATGAGAACGGATGCAGGCATGGCACTCCAGAACCCCATCCCCAGTTTTGTGTTCAGGAGGGCAAAGCTGTAAGCGCCGATCGCGTAATACGCTACAAAGCCGAGGTTCAACAGGCCGGTAAAGCCCACCACCACGTTCAGCCCCAGCGCGAGAATTATGTATATGCCCGAGAGGATCGTCACATCGACGATATAGCCCTGAGCAACAAGGGGAATCGCTGCGGCAGGCAGGAGAAGGAGAAAAAGGAAGCGGCTGTCTGACGGCAGATAGTGTCTGACACGCTCCACGGACGAATGTATCTGTTTTACGAGGGAAGAAAGATGTCCGGACAGGAATTTGAAGGCAGGTATTGCAATGGTCAGGGTGATGAAGAGAACCGAGGCAGCCTTGACGCCCCTGAAGGGAAGCAGCAAAAAAGCCAGCCAAAGGGCGATGAACGCCGGTTTCAGCAGCGGGTTTTTTATAATGGATGAAAGGGCATTCATGCTGTTATATCTTTTCTTCCAGGCTCCTGCCGAGCAGTCCTTCAGGTTTTACCAGCAGTATTATGATAAGGATGATGAAGGCGTAGGCATCCTTGTATTCGCTGGATATGTACCCCGCCCCCAGGCTTTCGACGAGGCCGAGCAGGATGCCGCCGAGCATCGCTCCGGGGACGCTGCCGATGCCGCCGAGCACTGCTGCGGTAAAGGCCTTGATGCCTGCGGAGTATCCTATGAAATAATTTACGAGACCGTAATACATCGCTACCATCATGCCCGCTACAGCGGCAAGGCCCGAACCTATGATGAATGTTATCGTGATAATGGTGTCGATATTGATCCCGAGCAGAGAGGCCATGACCTTGTCCTGTGCAACAGCGCGCATCGCCTTGCCTGTCTTCGTTTTCAGGATGAAGGCGTTCAGCATGATCATCATGAACGCGGAGACCAGAATGATCGAGGCCTGAAGATAGGTGATTCTCGTCGACATAACAGTGAACCCGGCTCCGCCGAAGAGGGAGGGGAACACTTTATCGGTGGCCCCCTGGGTGAGCATGACATAATTCTGGAGAAAAATGGAAACCCCGATGGCGCTGATGAGCGGACTGAGTCTCGGGGCGTTTCTGAGAGGCTTGTAGGCGATCTTTTCTATGGTGAATCCGTAGGAAGAGCAGAAGATGACCGTCAGCAGCAGCGTTATTCCAAGGGACAGATATAAGCTGTATGAGGTAAGGCCTATCGCGGTAAAAAACCCGAGCAGGATAATGCCGAGATACGCGCCGAGCATGTAAATCTCACCATGCGCGAAATTGATGAGCTCCAGAATGCCGTAGACCATCGTGTAGCCAAGCGCTATGAGGGCGTAAACACTGCCGAGGGTGAGGCCGTTTATTAATTGCTGTAAAAACACAGGAAATCTTAACAGAAAAAACCTTTTAATTTCAAAGAAGCAATGCGGGGAGAGGGCTCAGGCCTTTACCTTCCTTATGGTGTCCTGGACGCGTGAAAGGTAAATGTCTTCGATCTTTTGAAGGAGGGAAGGGTTATTGCTGAGGAGCGCTTCAAGTTCTAATCTGCCGGCTTCATAGACTTCGAGCGGACCTTCCGCGACAAGCGATGCTGTTCGGGGTCTGCCTGTAAGGAACGCGACCTCCCCGAACATGTCGCCCGTCTCCAGGAGGGCAAGTTCAATTTCCCTGCCCAACAGGTGAGCGATAACCTTTGCCCTGCCGGATTTTATAATATAGATCGAATCTCCGGAGTCGCCTTCCTCGACCACTTTCTCGTTTCCGGAAAAAGACTTCAGCTGCAGTTTCTGCAACAGCTGCAGGATCTCTTCCTCAGGCATTCCGGAAAAAAGCCCGGACCTTATTGAAGCCACAGACTGCTCCGGCGGACGGGTGGCGCATTCCTCCGGACCTTCCGATTCAGGAGTTCCCGGGACAGTGACGGATGTTTGAGGTGTCTTTGCGGCTTCGAGATCCGTCATCAGCGCCTCTGATCTGCTGATCGCCAGGGCATTGCGGGGTTCAAGCCGCAGGATGATTTTGTAGAGCGCCAGCGCCTTCTGGGTGAAGCCCCGGGAATGCATCAGTCTCGCCGCCTGATGATATGCTGAAACAGCGTTGACGCTGTCGCCTGTCCTCTGGTAAATATCTCCGATTTTCAGATATAGCTGCGGGTTATTGCGCTCGGCCTGTAAAAGATTTTGCAGCGACATCCTGGCAGATTCCCAATCCTGTTTTTTTATCGCGTCAAAGTAAGCTTCCCAGTTTTTTTTGTCCATTGTCAGGCAACATCGGGCGAAACCCGCATATCCTTTCCCGGTTCAATTTCACTCCAGGGTTTTATTAAAAAATAAATCTGCCGGTTTGTCAAACAGGAAAAAACGATATATGATTTAATCACAGTCAGTTTAGATCACGCTTTTGCTGAAGTGACGAATCGAAATAATATATAATAGTTGCCTGTTTTATAAAAAGTGTCTGTCTGTTAAACGCCTAATATTGGCACTGTACGGTTTCCCCCGTTCCGTTTGCGCCAGAGGCGAAAAAGGCCGGGATGCATTGAAATTGAAGGGTTTCCGCTCCAAGCGGGTCGCGCAGAGTCGCACAGGCCTACACGGAAACGGCAACAAAAGGGCAGAAAGACAATTTGTGGATACACACTAAATAATGAGGAGGTACCTTTGGAATCTAAAATTAATGTTGAACTTGCAGCACGAGTGAAAAATCTGCCCCCTTATCTCTTTGCGGCAATTGACCGGATGAAGCAGGATGCAAAGGCAAAGGGTGTTGATTTGATAGATTTGAGCATCGGCGACCCTGATATCCCGACACCTTCCCATATCGTTGAAGCGATGAAGGCGGCGGTGGAGAAACCCGAGCACCACCGGTATCCTTCCTATGAGGGCATGCTCTCGTATCGGGAGGCAGTGGCAGGGTGGTACAAGAGGCGCTTTGATGTAACGCTTGATCCGGCGACAGAGGCACTTTCCCTTATCGGTTCAAAGGAGGGCATCGGCCATATCCCTCTCGCGTTTGTCGAACCCGGCGATACTGTGCTGGTGCCTTCTCCGGGGTATCCGGTATATCCGGTAAGCGTGTTGTTTGCGGGAGGAGAAAACCATATCATGCCTCTCAGGGAGGAGAACGCATTTCTCCCTGATTTCAGGTCCATCCCTGAGGCGACGTTAAAGAAGGCAAAGCTTATGTTCATCAACTATCCCAACAACCCGACTTCCGCGATCGCACCGAGGTCATTCTATGAAGAGGTGATCCGGCTTGCGGAAAAATACAACATTATCGTATGCCACGATGCCGCGTACAGTGAGATATTTTTTGATGATGAAAGGCCGTTGAGCTTCATGCAGGTTGACGGAGCAAAGGAGGTCGGTATTGAATTCCATTCGCTTTCGAAGACCTATAACATGACCGGCTGGAGGATAGGCTTTGCTGTCGGCAACCGCGCTGTCATCGCGGGACTGGGCAAGATCAAGTCCAATCTTGATTCGGGAGTTTTTCAGGCGATACAGGAAGCATCGGTTGCCGCGCTCAATACCGATGACAAGCTTCTGGCCGGCATCAGAAAGGTCTATCAGGACCGGCGCGATACATTATATGACGGACTGAAAGGTATCGGCATCGAAGTGGCCAGGCCGAAGGCGAGCTTCTATCTCTGGGCAAAAGTTCCGAAACAGTTCAATTCTTCAAGCTTCGTTGCTCATATCCTTGAGGAGGCGGGCATCCTCACGACACCGGGCAATGGATTCGGCGCGCCGGGCGAAGGGTATGTACGGTTCGCCCTGACGGTGCCGGTCGACAGAATGAAGGAAGCGGTTGAAAGACTCAGGAAGGCTTTCTAACGGAGTATTCTTGAATGTGAGGCGGGACAGAGGCCCCTCTCTCATTCTCGCTGCGCTCCGAGGCATTTGCCTCTTTTTTTCAATGGACACTCTTGAAATTTATGTGAAGTTATGGCCGAGGGCGGAAAAAAATGTTTATTGAGAAATCAGGAGAATTTTTGTTCATTCGTAAAAAAGTTGAAAGCTATTTTAAAAAGACACATCTTGGATTCCCGCCTTCGCGAGAATGACAAAAAACAACCATTTAAAATAGTCCTCCTCCGACTTCTTCGGGGAGCCAGAGCGTTTTCAGCCGCTTACTATATATAATGATGGCAATTGTCTATATAGGATTGGGCTCAAACCTTGGCGACAGGAAAAAAAACTGTCTCAGAGCCATCGGGCTTTTAAAGCAGAACGGACTGTCAGTCACGAGACAGTCGTCGATTTATGAAACAAAGCCATGGGGCGTGACCGAACAGCCTGAATTTGTAAACATGGCTGTCAAGGCAGAGACGGAACTCGCGCCGTTTCAGCTTCTGGCCCTGCTGAAGAAAATTGAAAAAGATATGGGACGACAGGAAACTGTGCGGTGGGGCCCCCGCATCTTAGACCTCGATATTCTTCTTTATGATGACATCATTATGAATACCGAGACCCTGACCATCCCCCATCCGCTGATGCAGGAAAGGGAGTTTGTGCTCAGGCCGTTATCAGAGATCGCAGGGGAGAAGGTGCATCCGGTCCTGAAGAAAAAGATAGGCGAACTGCTTAAGTAATCGTCCGGGGAAAAGTTGACCGCCCTCTAACCGCTGTTTTGGGGACAATGACTCAGAAATAGCAAAATCAGAGTGCGTTGTAATATAATATTACTTCCGTTTTGATAAAAAATCATTCTTAAGGAGGAAGTCGTGATAAAGGTGTATTACGATAAAGACGCAAATCTGGGAGTGCTCGAAAAGAAAAAGATTGTGATCATGGGATACGGCAGTCAGGGACATGCTCACGCGAACAACCTTAAAGAAAGCGGCATGGATGTCACCATCGGCATACGGAAGGGCGCAAGCTGGGACAAGGCGGAGAAAGCCGGTTTCAAGGTGATGACCCCGGCAGAAGCAGCGAAGATCGCTGATGTGATCATGATCCTGCTGCCTGATGAGTATCAGGGGGACATATATAAGGCCGAGATAGCACCGAATATGAAGAAGGGCGCTTATCTGGCATTTGCACACGGCTTCAATATCCATTTCGGACAGATCGTTCCGCCGGAAGACACCAACGTATTCATGGCCGCGCCGAAAGGCCCCGGACATCTTGTGAGGTCCGAGTACACCAAGGGCAGCGGTGTGCCGTGCCTTATCGCGGTCCATCAGGACCCTTCCGGCAACACCAAGGATATCGCTCTAGCCTACGCGTCCGCGATCGGCGGAGGCAGGGCGGGCATTATCGAAACCTCCTTCAGGGAAGAGACTGAAACAGATCTGTTCGGCGAGCAGGCTGTGTTGTGCGGCGGAGTTACCTCTCTTATTCAGGCAGGCTTTGAAACACTCGTCGAGGCGGGCTACGCGCCTGAGATGGCATATTTCGAATGCCTCCACGAAGTGAAGCTCATCGTTGACCTGATTTACGAGGGCGGGATATCGAATATGAGATATTCGATAAGCAATACCGCGCAGTACGGCGATCTGACGCGCGGTCCGAGAGTGATCACCGATGAGACAAAGAAGGAGATGAAAAAAATCCTTCAGGAGATTCAGGACGGGTTTTTTGCGAAAGAGTGGATGCTCGAGTGCAAGGCGAACAAACCGACCTTCAATGCCCTGACAAAGAAGGGTGAAAGACACCAGATCGAGGAAGTAGGCGGAAGGCTCAGGGCGATGATGCCGTGGCTCAAGAAAGGCAAACTCGTCGACAGATCCAAGGCATAAATTGAGAAAGGTTAAAGGTGAGGTCGAGGTTAAGGACGAGATAGATTTTTTCTTCTCAGCCTTGACCTCGACCCCAGCCTCTTTAAAAAAATGATTAAATTGGCCCCTGAGGGATATCCGTTCATAGGCGGAGCCCTTGTTCTGACAGTTCTGGTTTTTATATTCGTACCGGTCGCGGCGGTGATTCCTCTTGCCCTGACCGCGTTCATGGTTTATTTTTTCAGGGACCCCGAGAGAGGTATTCCGGAAGGGAAAGACCTTTTTGTCGCTCCCGCTGACGGCAGGATAATCGTAATCAGGGATGTGCGCGAAGACCGGTACCTGAATGCCGATGTCAAGCAGATCAGCATCTTCATGTCACCCCTGAACGTTCATGTAAACCGCGCGCCCTGCGATGGCAGGGTGAAGACGGTCAGGCATAACAAGGGCCGTTTCCTTGCCGCGTATAAAGATGAGGCATCAATCAGAAACGAGAACATTGAAATGGTGCTTGAAACCGGATACGGCGATATTCTTGTCAGGCAGGTTGCCGGTTTTGTCGCGAGACGGGCGGTATGCAGAAAGAAGGAAGGCGAGGCATTGAAACGGGGGGAAAGATACGGGGTGATTAAGTTCAGCTCCAGGCTTGATGTGTATCTGCCAAAGGGTGTTGCTATCAAAGTAGCATTAAGTGAGACGGTAAAGGCAGGAGAAACGGTCATCGCTGATCTGTCAGTCCGGTAGCTGGATTGCTACTGATGGTTAGAGGACGGGTCGCAAACTAAATATGTCTTAGCGTTGCATATAAAGTTTTTTTTGTCATTCCGGCTTGTCCGGAATCTTTCCGAAAAAGAAGGGTTCCCCGACTCCCGAAAGCTTTCGCGATTGCGGGAATGACATCAGACAGGAGTTCATGTCTGATGCAGTTCCCTTTACTGCAAAAAAGTATATCCTTTTCAAAAAATCAAAAATAAGTCACGAAAGAGATCTTCGGCCTGGGTCCGGCAAACGCGATCTCGATATCAAGACCGCTGAGTTGCAGGGAATAGGAAAGCGGAAGGGGAAAGTCCCTCCAGTTTACAGGGAGGAGAAGTGATTTCAATTCCTCTGAATCAGCAGAAACCGCTGTCTCGGTCAGAAGACCATCAGCGCCATACCTGAGCATAACCTTTGCGTTTGCGCCGTCCAGATCAGGCAGCATCTTCTCCTGAAGAACCTTTTCGAGAATCCCGGTGACGGTTGCCCCTGCGGTCAGGATGTACATCTTTGCGTGAGACATCGTGGACCTATGGCGCATGATCGCCTGCTGCATATCCGGCTCCGGACGCCTCAAAAGGGGCGGGATTTCGGGCGTCGAAGCTTCCGGCACGGGGTTGGGCTGTTCAGGTTCGGTGACGCGTTCTTCAGCAGGCATGGCATCAGATATTTCCCGGGCGGCCTGTCCGGCAGGAGATTGTACTTGATCAGCAGAGGGTTTCGCGGCAGATATCCCCTGGTCCAGAGTGAGCTGGACAGGCCAGTTTTCGGCTGGCAGCATCTGCTGGTTTCTGGCCGCTGTGAACAGAAATGTCAGGGCCAGGATATGAAACACGAGGGAAAAGGAAAATGATTGCATGAAGTTCATCCGGCTATTATAATGCGTTTGCCCTGCTTCTGTTCAAGGGATTTGAAAATTTGTTTTCATAGGTGCGCAAAATGGCCGGGGTGGACTGTCCTGCCGGGCTACTTTGCGAAGGCGATGGCAGGGGTGATGGGAAAAGGGGATGAGATTCCCGGAGGCCGAGCCGGCGTGTGAAAACAGCGTCAGAAGAGGTGAGGATTGGGCGCTGCCGGCAAAAAATGAGTTTGTATCTTTCACCTTTATTATGGAGTTCTTTACCCGCTGGAATAAATTTTTCACTAATTTTTAGCAAATATCCTTTATTTTTATTATAATTACAGGATGAAAAAAGGCATATACTTACTTCCAAAC
>JAOUFP010000460.1 GCA_029858145.1 Nitrospirota bacterium
CCCCGACAAATACAATCCTCATTTCGGACTCCCCTTTCTTCCGATCCACGTTCTGGGATAGAGTACAACCAGCACGGCCACTATTTCAAGTCTGCCCATCAGCATATCCGCGCCAAGGACGCCTTTGAGAAAGGCGGGAAGGTCCTGACTCGTAATGCCCGTGGAAAGGCCGACGGTGCAGGCAGCAGAGACGACCTCGAACAGGGAATCAAGAGGATCATAGCCGGAGATAACAAAGGGGATCCACGAGACCACGACTACGATGATAAAAAGCAGAATAATCAGGAGGCTCCCCTCTATTTCCTCCGGTTCCAGCCGCTCTCCGGAAAGACGGGGTTCCACGACCGCGTGCTGCGGCATGCAGGTGCGGACAATGGTCAGCTTGAGCAGCCGCAGCAGAATCAGAAACCGCACGACCTTGATCCCTCCTGCCGTGGACCCAATGCTGCCTCCTATCATCATCAAACAAATAAGAAGAAGCTTTGACGCCTGTCCCAGATCGCCGGGATTCACCGTGGAAAAGCCGGTTGTGGTCTGCGCGGAGAGAGCCAGAAACGGCGCGTTCCCGAGCACAAACCGCCATGGAAGTCTTTCGAATACCCCCAGAGAAACACTCAGGAGCACTGCTCCCGCCACCCAGATGACAATCATCCACCGTATCTGCACGTCCGCCGCGAAGGCCGCGCCCCCTTTCTTGAAGCCCCGGTAAAAGAGGGCGAGGGAAACTGCGCCGGAACATGATACAAGGATGACAAGAGCCCTTGAAAGGCCGTTGTCGATTCCCGAAAGACTGTTCTGGTAGCTCGAAAAGCCGCCTGTCGATACCGCGGCGAGGGTATGAACGAGTGCCGGCACAAAACCGATGCCTGTCAGGAGCAGGATATACAGACCGAAGACCGTGAGGGCGACATAGACCTTCAGGACCTTGCGGGCATAATTTCTGGTACCTCCCAGGATGTCTTCGGTCTCATCAGAGTCGATAAGCCGTCTTGCGGCCATACCCGGCCTGATGAGGATCGCCAGGGACAGGACGACGATACCGAGCCCGCCGAACCACTGCAGCCACGCCCTCGCGAATAGAAACGTCTTCGGTTTGCCGGACACGTCGGCGAGCGTCGAAAGGCCGGTAGTCGTGACTCCTGAAATCGACTCGAAAAAGGCGTCCTGAAAAGAGATGCCCGAAGCGGTCATCGGATACGCGGCGGCAAGCGCGGCAAAAAGAAAAATAAAAAAGGAAATGACCAGGGCCTCGTTAGGCTGGATATCAGCAGGAGCGCTCAGCCTTGAAAACAAAAAACCGGCAACAGCCAGAACAAAAGCAGCAATCGCGTAGCTAAGCGACTGGCTGTATTCCGCGAAAAAAACCGACATGACAACAATGACACTGATCAGCAGGGAGATCACAAGGCAGAGCTGACCGATATATTTGAGCAACACCCGGGGTCTGACAGAACTACTCAGCGTGTCGATCTGACGTTCTTCCATCCGCTTCGTTCCCTTCTCCTGAAAAGCCGTTTTTTTCACGTCGAAAGAAACAAGAACTTCTCGTGAAAGTATAGCAGATGTTTTCCGCAAAGTAGACAGCTTACGCGCCAGCTTTTGGAGCGACTCAGTGAAACACAAAGAAAGGCTACTGTAAAAAGAGCTTTCCCGATGATTGATGCCGCTTCAACAGAGATGTGAGAAGACCTCGAGGGGAAGGGCAGGCCGTCTATAGGCCACCATGCCCTTCCTCTCAGAAGTTTATCCGGCTTTCCACGGTTCAGGGGCAAGTTCTACGGCATTTCCTGATGATGCATATTCAACTTTCCCAAACTTGCAAGCGAAACTTTCGTTTATCCGCCGATGTCACTCGGCGATACCGTCTTCGACACCTCTTCCAGCTTAAGCCTCAGGGCAGTGGATTTCGCGTTCATCTCCATTTCATCGGGGCTCCAATCAGTCGGACATTCAAACTGCAGGCGCTGGACCCTGTCATTCAATTCCTCGATGATCATGTGAATCTCATTGACTTCGTTGACGATTTTTTCCTTCTCTCCGGTGGACAGCTTATCCATTTTCCTCGCGACATCATACATTTTTGCTTTCCATCCCATAAGTTCCGCAGACAGGTTTCTGCAATAGTCCTTTAATTCCATGACAATTCCTCCTCATTGATAGTTTACCCTGGCAGGTGTTTGCTACGAAACACTTTCCCCTCTCTTACTTACATATTTATCACGTATTGGGGCATCGGTAAAGCTCCTGTATAAGTTTCGTACAAATTGACGACTTGCTGCGGCAAGACCGTGGGAATCTTAATGCAAGGGATATTTTTTTCATTGCTGCAAAAGACGTTAATAGCATTCATACCCTGTATCAGAGCGTTGTTCCGTGGAACAAACTTGACAGCGCACATTTTTGGAGTAAACTTTAAAGTACGACGATCGGGATGCATAGTACTGCTGATGCAGGCAGAAGTTATCGGCGCAAATGAACTTCAAACAATCCATAGAGCA
>JAOUFP010000060.1 GCA_029858145.1 Nitrospirota bacterium
CCCCGCTTCCGCAGAGCAGATCGTTTTGCAGAGTCCCCTCCTCATCCAGTCTCCACTTGACGGTCAGTCTCTTTAAGAGTCCATAGAATATCATGGCTTCAAAATCGTTGAGAATCGGTGCCTTCCATTCCCAGAGCACCTCATCCTCCAGCTCATGATAAACGTGCTGAATCTGCGCAGGGGTCATTTTCCCGTAATCCTTTTTTGCGTACCGGGCATAGACATTATCGAAATGGTCATGGAATTTCCTGATTCTCCTCTGGAGCGAGAGATGAGACAGCAGCATCTTTGTCCCCACCTTCACTAATTTCGGCAGATGCACGAAATATTTTCCCCAACTGCTCCCAGGGCCTTCGCTGAGACTGACATCCTTTATTACGTGCAATCCCATCATCTGTTCCATGAAGCTCCTGTTATAACTGAAACCAGGCATAAGAGCTATCAGCCGGTACCAGTTCAGCAGATTGTAGTAGACGCGGCCCTGAATGAGCCCGAGCATATTTTCGAACATATGCCTGCTTTTGAAAATCGTTTTTTTGTCCACGCCGATCACCTCGCAAAACTGCCAGTAAACCGCGGAGTAGGCCTTTTTGATGAAGGAAAATGTCATCGGCGTGGTCACCCCTGAATAACTCTCCACAATGTTAGAATTGTCCCATATGGTGAAATTGTCCCTTTCAGATTCAGCCTGTTCTTTGAGGGTTGTTATGGGACGGGCCTGCAAGAAAAAGATGATATCTCCGGCTATTGCGAACTCAATGTCAACAGGCATGCCCTTGAAGTCCTGGACTTTCAATCCCATCGCATGCACTTCCTTCAGCTGTTGTTCAGTCACGCTTGGCGCACATACTTTTTCGCCGGCAACGGCCCTGGATTCCGTCCCCCCTCCTGTCCCATAAACAGTCATCTGCTTTTTTTCGGCGAGCTCGCGTTTCAGGATGTTTCCCTGCGTGCCGAGAATAAACGTGTCAGCTTCCAGGACGCCGGCCACGAGTCCTTCCCCCAGGCCCCAGGTGCTGTTCACCAGCATCTCCCTGAGGTTGCCGGTGAGAGGATTCGCGGTAAAAACAATTCCCGATGCAGCGGCTTCTGTCATCTGCTGAACAACAACCGCAATCTGAGGAGACCACGGATCAATGTTGTTGCTGCGCCTGTACAGCACAGCCCGGTCCCCAAAGAGAGATGCCCAGCAGCCCCGGACAGCTTCCAGATACGCCTCTTCGGTTCTTACATTCAGGAAAGAATCCATTTGTCCGGCAAATGACAGGAGTGCGCTGTCTTCATCTGCCGCTGAGGAGCGGACTGCAACGGAGAGGCTTCCATACTGTGAAATTTTCCTCCAGACAGCAAGCAGGATATCCCTTTCCTCTCTTTCGATCGGCATTCTTTTGATGCAGTTCCTCAGCAACGCCGCCTTTTCAAAATCGTCTGCGATATCCTTTGCCAAAAGGTCTCCGACCTCCCTGTACGTGTCGCATATCTGACGAAACAGAAGCGTGGTCAGCGTAGCCCATTGGGGTACGGTAATCCCAAGATGCCGGATCTGATGCATTCCCAGTGCCTTGCCGCCTATCAGGTGTACGGCCTCCTTCGTGAAAGGTACCGGATCGCCATCCCAAACAACCAGTTGCTGAATGCTCATGGACATTCTCCTATCTTATAAGGAATCCCGAGGTGATGATTATATTAAAGAAAAGTATGAATAAGGCACTTGCGCCGCGGAAAATCTTTGCCCAGAAGGCGGTATTGAAATACACATACAGGACCGAAGACAGCAGGGTAAGCATTAAAAGCGATATCATGGCGATGAAGAACGCGTACGGAGCTCTAAAAACACCGCCGAGCCAAAGGCCTGTGAAGACCGCCAGTGCTGCCATGATAAACACACTCACGGCCGCTCCTGCCGGCCCCAAACTTTTTGAATACGACTCTATCATATCTTTTTCTTCCTCTTTCGCAAATGTTTTTCTGCCAAACTCGAAGACATTGAACATCATAATATTCGCAATAAGAAATATCCCGTATTCTCCCGATGCCTTCCAGAAATAACGGCCGGTGACCGAAGAGTAGATAAGCATGGACATCCAGCACGAGATTACCGTATGCGTAAAGGCATATGTGGCCAGTCGCGGCCGTAACCAATCACCAATGAAAAATTCCTTGTACATGAGCAGGGAATACACGATAACGCAGCAGGCAGCCAAAAACGCGTGCGGACCTGCGTATATCCCTAAGCCGATCTCTGCCAGTATGATGGCCCCGGCTACTCTTTTGGCTTCCCGAACGGCTATCAAGCCTCTCGGCAAAGGCCGCTCGGGGTGTGCGGTACGATCCTTTTCAAAGTCCTTAATCTCATCGAATATGCGCAGATGGAGGAAGACACACAGTATCATCACTCCACCCAATACACTTCTCACGGTCAACGCAGGTCTTGTGCCGGCAGAGGCATGCGCCACAACAGCGTTCGCGCTGCAGTAAAATGTGATGAGCAGGAGGTGATTCAGGAGGGGGAAGCGTTCTTTGATGAATGCTCCCCATCTTCCCGAAAAATTCTTTTCACGGACATTCTTTGTCATAAATTACTCTCCGGGCATTTCTTTTAATTTTGCGTAGTCTACTTTGCTATGGTGTCTGGGATCCATGGGGATTTCCCCGACAATCCTTATTTCATCCACAGGCATTTTATGCGTCTTGAACAGAGCGAGTATCTGTTCCCTGTATTGACCGCGGTTTTCGATGCCAAAGCCATGCCTGAGTGAAATTATCACACATGCCTTTTCACCTAGCACCTCATCTTCTATGCCTGCATAGGCAGCCTGCCTGACAAACTCCAGCGTTTTGAGGAGTATTTCAGCATACACGGGAAATAAACAGGTCTTCTCTCTGAAGATCGCGTTGTGCACCCTGCCCGCGATCCACAATCTGTCATGTTCGTCCAAAAAGCCAACATCCCCGGTGCGATGCCATACCTTTCCGCCGGCATCTTTTATCTTGTTCCGTTGAAAAGCCGGGGGATTCCTGTAATACTCCCGGCATACATGGGGACCGCTTACGACCAACTCCCCGACCTCCCCGTGGGGGAGCTCCCATTTTCCCCAGCCTTGTTCATCCAGTTCAATGTCTCCCCGGTGGAGCCTGATGAATTTAAACTCCAAGTCCCTGACGATTTTCCCTACATTGACCCCAGCTCTGGCCGACGTATCACGCAATAACTCATCAGCATCGATAGAGGCAATGGGCTCCGCCTCGGTAGATCCGTACAGTACAAGTAGAAGCGCTCCGGGGGCGATCGCTTTAAGCCCCCTGAGCACTTCCTTGTCTGCCGGGGCCCCTCCGGTGACAACCCGCCTGATATGTGATAAATCGATCCGGTTCAGATGACAGTATTCGGTCACCCTGGCGAGACGAGCCGGGGCAAAGGTGCAACAAGTAACTTTTTCAGATAACATCTGGCTCACGAGGATCCGGGCGTCTTTTTCAGAAGGTGTCGCAAGGGTGATCGCGGGCAATACCGATGTAATGCCGCATGCAAGATTGTTCAGGGAAAAAATAGGGAATGTTGGAAGGTCGATGTCGGTTTCCAAATAGGGGATGCACTGGTCCAGTGCATGGTGCTGTGCTGCCAGGAACTGGTGCGTGCGGACCGCACCTTTCGGCACTCCGGAACTTCCTGTGGTATAGGTGATTAAAGCAGGAGTGTCAGGAGAAACAGGTTCGATATAGGTATCCTCCGGAGTGTCAAAAAGGCTTGAGAAGGCGGTGTAATTTTTTTGGGAATGCTGTCCCGCGACGATTTTCAGAGGTATGGCATTCAGAGCAGGGAAGGCAGACAATACCGTCTCGGGGACTATGAGTGCCTTTGGTTCGGCCTGATGAGCGCTCGCATCCAGTTGTTTCTTTGTCCAAACATCCAGGAAAACGGATATCGCGCCAATGCGCATGACCGCGCAGACGGTCAGATAGAGCTCTAAGGACATGGGCAGAAAAATAATGACTCTGTCTCCCTTTTTAATTCCCGCGCCTTTCAGCCCCCTCGCAAGTCGGGCACTCAGACCTGCGAAATCCTGATAGGTAATCGACTCATGCGGCAACGGCAGGAGGCTGTCCCAGGTTTTGAATGTCTCGCTGCACACCCATTTCAGCGCCGCCCTGTCGGGGAAAAGGGCAGCATTTTTTTCCAATACAGAGTTCACGTTATTTTCCCTGAGTTCGCCGGAACCGGGGACATGATTGACACTGCTTTCATTTACCATGGTATCCTGCCCTTTTGCCAGTATTGCATAATAAGCGTAGCCACCACGGCGACGCCCACGCTTACGAGCCTCATCTTCTGTCTCTGCATCCTCTGTTCCCTGAGTGGGTATCGTACCATTAAAAGATGAAATACAGAGAGTGCGATGAAAACCCCGATGACTAAAATGCAAAGAGAGCTCAGCCTCACGGTATCGAGGTAGAGCAAGAGGGGAACAACGGCAATAAAGAGCGTTGAAGCCGTACCGCAGACAGTTATTGCCAGGTATGTATTGCTTTTCAGGCGGGCAGCGCGTCCCTCACCGCTGACTTTCATGATCGATACAAAGAAATAGGACATCACCGCCAGCTGGCCTGCAACTGAAGCGATAAAGGGCAGGTAAAAGATACGGTAGTCGTTTATGGTATTTGACGCGAAGATTAGTACCGCAGGGATAAGAGCTGAATAAACAAGGACCCCTATCTGGTAGCCGGTGATGTCCTCATCTACCCTATTTATGAAATATGCAGCGAGAAGATAGAGCATTATCTCTGCCAGTAATAGAGGAAGAAACCAATAAAAATCACAGAGGACCCAGGCTGTGTAATTCAAGAGTACCATCCCGATCAGTCCGGACGCCTTGAGAAGTTTACTCTTCAGAGAAATGGGTATCGATATCGCAATCATGACAAGTAATTTCCAGAGATCATCCACAGTCACTGCAAGGGGCTGTGCCATCATCTTTGTAAGGATATAATATGTTCCGAGAGGCACAAAGATATTATCGATCCCTGCCATTGAAATCGCCTCAAATCCCGTAACCAGAATCGCAATGACAACCGCGATGAGCACAGAGTCCAGCCTGTCCATCGGGGTCATCAAAAGAAGGGGAAGATGGACACACAGAAATGTCACGAAGAAGAACACAACAGAGCCCTCAAGGCTCTTCACCGTACCCTCTACTTCGTACTTTATGGAGCCGTATTTTCCGCCCAGGAGGGCGGCCAGCGTGTCCGAGACGGTCATGACCATGATCGAGATGAAATAGAGAACCGGCTTCTCGTGTCCGAGGAGAAAGATGACGTATACTGCTATGGGGAAGTACACGGCGCCATGGGATATCCTTCCGACATCATGTACTGCCCGGAGAAATTTCCCCTTCCTGGAGAGGATGACAATCGCGGAGAAGGCCGCGGCAAGGAAGAGCACCGTCCAGTGAGACTCTATGAAGGAGGGGAACGACAGTGCCGTGCTGCCGCTCAGGAAATGCACGGACTTTCTCGCCAGCTCAGGGTTTGAGGGCAGAGCCCGACGGATGGCTACGCCCAGAAGGAGGATCAGGAGAAAGACACCCGAGAGCGCAAGGGCGCTGATGACATCCGACTGCATCACCGGACCTGCTCCACACGGAGTGCTTTGTAGAAAAAGGCCTTGTCTTTCAAAAAGAGTGCTCCGGCGATCTCCCCGAGGGGCGCAAGGCGTTCCTTGAACAGATCGGGAGGCTTCCTGTCCGCGAGCATGTTCCAGTAGACCAGGCGGGCTCCCATTTTCGAGGAGGCAGCAATCCGTTCCAGGGCGGAGACGTACTCTTCATAACTCATGTACTCGAAGATATCGGAGAGATTGAATCCATCGAACAAAACTCCTTTATTCGCCTGAAGGGCCTCATCCACGCTGCCCTTGAAAAGGATGAGCCTGCAGAGGTTCCTCTTTATGGCTTCGAAATTTTCCTGTCTCAGATAGAAGGGGAGCGAGTTCTCAAAATTGCCTTTCAGTATGTATTCAAGGTATGGGTTGTCGTGGGTGGGCAGCGCAGTAAGTGCGTATCCGGCCCTCTCCCGTATCCTTTCCGCTACGTTGCCCTCCACATACGCGAAGAATTCCGGGTCCCTTCCCAATCGCCCCATGACAGTACGGCTGAAAAAAATACTGAAGATCAAACGCCATCGCCAGGTGTCCCATCTCAGCCTGTAGAAATCGGCGCGGGCCCCTGCATCCTTCTCCCGAATGAGCTCCAGGACAGTATCCCGGCTGTGGATGATCGGCAGCGCCCATCTTCGAAAGAGTCTGAAATATCTTTCGAACTTGCCGACGTGAAGAATGCCTCTTTCGATGAATTCCGGATGGGAATCCCAGAATTCACGGGCGTCTCTCGAGAGCGCGCTGCGGATGACCCTGTATGTGGCGGACCGCCCTGAACCGTCTCCCACACCCAGAAAGTGGAGGACTTCCTGATACGAGAGACTCGCAAAAGCCGCCATGCGGAGTTCCAGGCAGGCAAGCTGTGCGGCGCTGATGTCCAGCGCGATCACCAGAGAGGGGTTACCACTCAGGATACTGAGGGTATTGTCCCCGGCAGAAGAGATGGAGAGGTAAACACCTCCTTCCCGCACATCAAGGGCCTGGAGGAGCACATCTGCATCCTCCCAGCAGTTTGAGTAGCGAACGTTATCGAAGCTGGCACGCTCTTGAATTCTTTGTCCCATTGCGCTCTCTTATCGTATCACGTCTTCTTTTTTCTTCCGTATCTGATATGGGCCTGCGTGAACTGGCCCGCCGCCAGAGCACCCATGATCGATATCTCTCCTGCCAGGAGCGTCGCTGCACAGATCTCAGCAAATTTTCTGGCTGTTCCTTCGCCTTTACATCCCAGCATTTCAAGGCACTCTCTCTGCGTGGGCAGGCCTGTTCCGCCGCCGACGGTCCCGACGATGAGGTTCGGCAGGGTAACCGAGATGTATAAATCCCCTTTCCCGGCAACGTCTACGCGTGTAATCCCCACGGAGGCTTCCGAGACGCAGGCGGCATCCTGACCGCAGGCGATGAAGAGGGCGGCCAACCCATTGGCATAGTGCCCCTGCACGCCGATTGAGCCGCTCTGGACTCCTCCGACGAAGGACATCTTCCAGTACTCCATGATCATCTCGGGAGCTGTATGCAGGAACTCCTGAACCAGAGTCCGGGGAATCTCTACTTCCGCGGTGACTTTCTTTCCCCTGACGGAGAGGTACGACAGCGCCGTTGCCTTCTTGTCGCCAGACATGTTGCTTTCGATGAACCAGTGCTTTGGCTTGACAGGACAGTCCGCTACGATGCTCCGGCAGAGGGCGTCAGTGGCTATGGTGACCATATTCTGGCCCGCAGCATCGCCGGTGGTATATTCGAAGTTGAGGTAGACATGGTTGCCTTCGAGGGTGACCCTGATGTCTTCCAGTTGTCCGTGCCTCGTGGTATCCTTCACCCTGGATTTGAGATTTTCAAAGCGCTGTACTACCCAGACGATGAACTGCCCCGCTTCTATAAGGTTGCTGAATATGAACCCCGGGGCTCGGGAAACCCGCTCGGTCAGACAGAGCACCCTCGCGCCGCCGCTCAGGCTTATGACTTTTGCGCCCCGGTTGTGGGAAGCAATCAATGCCCCCTCCGTCGTCGCCATGGGTATATGGAAATCTCCATGAGCATATGCGCCGTTGATCCTCAGCGGGCCGATCACACCAAGTGGGAGCTGCGCCATGCCGACGAAATTTTCGATGTTTCCCTGAAAGATGCCAGGATCTTCGATGCGCTTCTTCCCGCTCACATAGTCGAGGTTGATTCCCTGCTGCTGAAGTATCGCAAGCCTCGTCTGCTGCATCTCCCGGCTGCATAGAGCTTCTCGGGGCAAGCCGGGAGGGAGCGGAACTTCCCCGACCGGGCGGGTTCTAAGGAGGGCCGCGACCCCTTCCATGCCCTTGCCTTTCTGGATCGCATCGATAATCCTCTCTGATATTTCCCTGGGTACAGGCACTGTCTCACCTCCTGGTTAAGGTCTCATGGTTCCTTCTTTGGCGTATCTGTCTGAGAATTTCGACCCGTCGAATCTTTCTTGTTGATGTCTTTGGCAATTCGTTCTCCCAGATCTCAAAGCCCGTGATCTTTTTATATCCGGCTATCTCCCCGGAGCTTTTGCGGACCGCTTCTCCGACGAGTCTCTGTAATTGCGCTTCTGTGACTTCCCCGTATTCTTTTCTGATATAATCGCGGTCGGGTACGACCACAGCATACACTTCCTCGCCTCCTTTTCTCACCCCCTCAGAGATTCTTCTGCCCACAACGCATCCCTCTCGGATGAGGGGATGCCTCAGAAGCGCATTTTCCACCTCTTCGGGTTGAACCTTCTTGCCCATGGAAGTGACGATTACATTCTTGAGCCTTCCCGTGACAAAAAGAAATCCATCCTTATCAAGATATCCGAGATCCCCGGTATGAAGCCATCCATTTCTTATTGCTTCATGGGTCCTCTCAGTATTGTTCAGATAGCCCTTCATGACATGCGGGCCCCTCGTGATGATCTCACCCGCAGGGTCTGACGGATGCTCTTTCACGATCCTGACCTCAACACCGGGCAGGGGCTTTCCCACGGAGCCAATCCTGTTTTCCCTGAACGTATTGACTGAGACCGTCGGCGATGCCTCGGTCAGACCATAGCCCTCAAGAATCGTTATCCCCATAAGGGCAAGCTTCCGGGCGACTTTCTTATCCAGCGGAGCACCGCCGCAGATGAGGCATCGCAGTGCTCCACCGAACCGCTGATACACCTTGCCGAAGAGGGCCCTTCCCGCATTCATGCCAAACAGGTTGAAGAATCCCGAAAGGGAGAGAGCGGCATAAAATATCAGCCGCCTGAGAACATACCTCCGTTTTATCTCTGCAATGATATTTTCATACATCAGATTTGCCAGCATCGGAACAATCGTAACCATGGTGGGCTTAATTTGAGCAAGTGAACGGAGCAGGCTGTCCGGTCTCGCATCCTTTAAGTAAGTGATGGTGGTCCCACTGTACAGCGGGCCCAGGAGGCCGCAAATGAGCTCGAGCGCATGGTTAAGAGGCAGGAAAGAAAGGATGCGGTCCCCGGGCCCTGCTGAGAGGATGTCCGAGAAAGCCTTTGCCTCAAAAAGGAGATTCGAATGCGTAAGCTCAACACCTTTCGGAAACCCTGTGCTTCCCGATGTGTAAATGATTGTGGCAACGTCAGAAAGCGAAGAGCCCTGATGCCGGTAATAACTCCGGGAGCATTTCATGCCTGCAAGGGGTATGGGTTCAATCTCGTCCTTCACCTCGTCGAGAGAAATGAATAGTCTCAACCGGCCGCATGTTTCCTTCAGACCTTTTACCTGAGGGAGATATCTTTCCGAGAAGAAGATACCTGATGCCCCCGAGTCATTCACTATATAGGCCAGCTCATTTTCTTTTAATCTCGTGTCAAGAGGGACAACTCTTGCGCCGGCGGCTATGATCCCGAAAAATGCTACAGCCCACTCGGGTCTGTTTTCTGAGAGGATGGCGACTCTGTCCGTAGCATTGAGCCCCATTGCAACGAGACTCGAAGACGTATTGATAACAGCCTGCCACAACTCTCCGTATGAGATTTTTTTCACATCGTCTTCTGTCCTCAGGGCCGTCTTGTCACAAAAATGCCCACGTGCAATCTCAAGCAGTCCGATTACATCTGAAGCTGTGCCCACGGTTCATTTTTCCATAAATAATAATGCGTTGCAACAGCCATGAAGCGCGCCATTCAGCGCATATATTATCAATACTGCCCCCTGTCTAATGTTCTATACTGGATCGCCTCGGCGATATGGTGGGACTGGAGAGTCTCCGACGCTTCCAGATCAGCGATCGTCCTCGACAGCTTCAGGATCCTCGTATATGCCCTGGCTGAAAGGCCGAGCTTCTGCATGGCGGTATCAAGCAGGAGGTTGGCATCTTCGTTGAGCCTGCAGTATTTCTTGATATGCCGTGTCTTCATCTGGCCGTTGCAGTAGATCTTCTCACCCTGAAAGCGGTCAAGCTGCAGGTTGCGCGCCTTTACGACACGATCCCGTATCGAGGCGGAAGACTCGCCGGCGTATTCATTTGAGAGCTCCTTGTAGGGGACTGCCGGCACGTCGACATGGATGTCGATCCTGTCGAGCAGCGGGCCCGAGACCCTCCTCCGGTAGCGGTAGACCTGGCTGGGCGAGCAGGTGCAGGCGTGCTTCGGGTCCCCGAGATAGCCGCAGGGACATGGGTTCATCGCGCTGACGAGCATGAAGGAGGCAGGATAGGTGATCGAGGCGACCGCCCTCGAGACAGTCACTTCGCCGTT
>JAOUFP010000061.1 GCA_029858145.1 Nitrospirota bacterium
CCTCTCACCCCTCATTGCCAAAGAGGGGTATATCCCTCCCTTTACCAAAGGGAGGTGTGGAGGGACTTTACAAATCAATAATGAAATTATTTTAAGACTACTAATAACAACCAGCATAATCTTACTATACCGTACTATACCTTATAATTTAAGTGGCTTCACAAATCGGCAAATTTCCTATCCTGTCTGTTTTCTGTTAAACTTTTGCATGCAGATTATACGGGTGGAAAACCTCACCAGGCAGTTTGGAAATATCGTGGCGGTCAACGATGTCTCTTTTGAAGTTGAAGAAGGGACCATATTCGGGTTCCTCGGTCCGAACGGAGCGGGCAAGACAACCACTATCAACATCCTCTGCACGCTTCTGGCGCCGACCTCAGGGAATGCCTTTATCAACGGTCACGACTGTTATCGTGAATCTGCCGAGGTGAGAAAATCCATAGGGATCGTTTTTCAGGACAGTTCGCTCGACAAGGACCTCACCGCGCGGGAAAATCTTATGTTTCATGCCTATCTGTACAATGTCGAAAAGTCAGCGCGGAAGCAGCGTGTTGAAGACGCGCTGAAGTTCGTCGACCTTCAGGAACGGGGCGATGACCTGATCAAGAAATACTCCGGCGGCATGAAAAGGCGGCTCGAAGTGGCAAGGGGACTCATCCACAGGCCCAAGGTGCTCTTTCTCGATGAACCGACGCTCGGCCTTGACCCGCAGAGCAGATCGAATCTGTGGGAATTCATTACCAAACTTCCGAAACAGCACAACGTGACCGTCTTTATGACCACGCACTATATGGAAGAGGCAGAGGTTTGCGACAAGATCGCGATCATTGACCGCGGGAAGATCATCAAAATGGGAACTCCCGCGGAACTCAAGAAGGTGATCGGAGGGGACGTCATCTACCTGAAGACAGCCGACAACAAAAAGGCGATGGAGGACATAAAGAACCTCCTGAACGTCGAGGTATCGGAAAGGGACGGGGAGATTTATATTTCCTCTCTCAGGGGTGATGTCTGCATTCCCAAAATCATACGGGAAATAGGAGAGAGTGTCCTGTCGGTCAGGATGCAGCGGCCCACGCTGAACGACGTCTTTCTCAAGCTGACAGGCAAGGCTATACGGGACGAGACCGCTGCTGCGGGTGACGATATAAAAGACGCGGTGCGGTCCTACAGGAGGCGGCGTGATAGAGGCTAGGGCGGTCTATGTTATCGTAGCGCGGGAATACAAAAAATTCATACGGGAGAAGAGCAGACTTTTCTCTGCTATCGCGAGGCCCCTCTTGTGGCTGTTTCTCGTCGGAGGGGGGATGTCGCGGCTGGTGCCTGCGGGAGAAGGGGTCACCTACACGCAGTTTATATTCCCCGGCATCCTCGGGATGACGATTCTCTTCACTTCGATCTTCTCATCGATCTCGATCATCTGGGACAAGGAATTCGGGTTCATGAAGGAGATCCTCGTGGCGCCGGTTTCCCGGTTTTCCGTTGTTGTGGGCAAGGCGATGAGCGGCATGTTTCTCTCAACGACGCAGGCCGTTGTCATCCTTGCCCTGTTCCCTTTTATCGGCCTCAAGCTTGGCCTGCTGCAGATCGTGGGAGTCCTTCTTGTCTGCGCGGTGCTCTCTTTCGCGATAGCCGCCTTCGGGATTATGCTCGCCTCTTTTTATGAAAATTACGAAAGCTTCAGCGTCATCATGAATTTCATTGTCATGCCGATGTTCTTTCTCTCCGGGGCGATGTACCCGGTCAAGCTGCTGCCCGCGCCATTGAAGGCCCTGGCGAAGTTTAACCCGCTCACCTATGGGATAGACGCGCTGAAGAACATTATCTTCCCGTTTCAATCCGGCAGGATGGGGGCGGATTTTTCACTCCTACTGGATCTGGCGATCATCGTCGCCGCTGCGGTCGTGTTTGTCCTCATCGCAGGAAAGGCCTTTGAGCGGAAGACGTGAACTGAAAAAAGTTGCTTGCTGTTACCTTGGAGAAGTCCTCAACAGTTTCATGTTTTGATAACTGAAAACTGCACCTTGTAACAAAAGTCCCCAGGACACAGCAGAATTCTCCGGGTTTCTTATGAGAATCAACGCTTCAGGAATAATGAAAAACAAAGAGTTATCGTCCATAAACTGGTGAAGCTGACTTGTGCACGTTACTCTAAAATTGGTATTTTCACTGTGCCAACTGGTGAAACTGCCTAGCTTCTGTCAAAACAAAATCGGCATTTTTTGAATATCTTTGTAAATCAAGATGCTATGTTTTATTTCTTGACGCAATAAACAGGCGTGCAAATTGCTTTAACTTATCTGACTTGCAATTTCATGCCTGCCAAAAAGGTTATGACGTGGGGAAAGACCGGGGCAGTGCCTGTATCAATTGGCCTAATTAACAACCCGATTGTCCAGATTAGGAAGAAATAACTATATTTTTTCTTGACTATCAGCATGTTGTTTGATAGTTTTTGTGTATGACTCGAAAAAGCTAAACGCCTCGCGAGGGGCGGGCGGAAAGCAACGGGTCTTATCCGTAGATTCAAGACAGCCGGGCTGCCGAAGGATTGAAGAATTCTGAAGGTTAGGCCGGTTTTTTGTTTTTAATGTCTGGTAGTTGCGCTTCATGAGGGTGAAGTCATAGTGCATTACAAGTTATCGCTGCTTATTTGTCCGTTGAAGTTCTGGGGTTTTGATACCTCTCCGCCTCTGAATATTACCGCGCAACAACCACCGCCTGAGTCGTTAAGACAATCTGATCAAAAGCAAATATCCAATCTCTGGATGAAATATGGCCGCTCTGCAGAAGGATTGAAGAATCCTGAAATACTGCGTCAATACTTCAGGGCGTTGGTGCGTGCTATACAAGCGGAGGGTTAAAGCTATGAGAAGGGGAACAATTATGCATATCCAAGCCTGTTTATTTCGTCTAACATCTGCGAGAAGCGCTGTTCTGCCGGTTGTGTTTTGCTGCAGCCTGATTTTTTTCCTTGTTTTCCCTTTTAGCACTCACCGGACGTCAGCAGCCGAAACACCGGAAAGGAAACCACTTGATATTCTTTTGGCCATGAGTCTGGAAGAACTGATGAAAGTGGAAGTAATTTCAGCCGCCAAACGTCCACAGAAAATCATTGAAGCTCCGTCCCCGATTTATGTGTTTACAGCGGAAGATATTAAACGTACCGGCGTACGTAATATAATGGAACTTGTTAAATTCATCCCTGGATTTTACGTGTATCCAAGACTGGACCAGACCTTTGTTCTCGCCGTCAGGGGCTTAAGAAGTGACCAAAATGATACAATCCTGTTTCTTATTGACGGTATTCCTTTAAACAATCTTTCTCAGGATGGTGCTGTTAATGCGCATATATTCCCCGGTTTGGACATGGTAAAAAGAGTTGAAGTAATTTCGGGGCCAGGGTCTACCATGTGGGGATCAGATGCTTCATTAGGAATTATCAGTATTATTACTAAAGATGCCAAAGATATAGATGGAATTATTGCAAATGTTGATGTGGCTTCGGAAGATAATCATCGTCAGTTCAATCTTCTTGCCGGCAAAGAATTTGACGGTGGTGAAATTATGCTGTCAGCTACATTTGCTCAAAACGACGGTTTTGGTGATGAAAAATATGGCTTCAAAAACTATGTCCATGATTTCGGATCAATCCCCTGGAATGATGATCGCGCCAATTTTAACCACATCTATCCCAGTTATGAAATTTTGGGGAAACTCAGGCTCAAGGATTTTACATTCAAGGCTTTAATTTCTGAAAAAAGCATCTACAGTTTCTGGAACACATCACAGTCCACTCACTACCATGATATGCAGGATAAAGAATCCATTCACACTTCCAGAGATATACATCTGGAATTAAGCCATCATGCAACACTGTCCGATAAGATTACCTTAGATACAAAACTTACTGCCCATCAGATCAAGTACGAAAGAGACAAAATTGTTGAACATGGTCCTAATCACGGGTCTGATTTTATTGATGACCCCAATGTCCCTACTCCTCCTGATGTTGTTCAACCACCTATTCATGACCGCATGGAAAAGTTTCCGGAACGAGGTGTTGGCTTGGAATTCATATTAAACTGGGACATAAATGAAAAAAACAAACTTTTAGCCGGAGCTAGTGCAAGGTTTGTAGACGCGGGACCTGCAGAATTTATCCGCTTCAATGTAGATACCGGTGAACCGCCTCCTGTTAAACCTGCGCGAGAGGTCCTTTACAATAAAACAACAGATAAAACTTTTGGCGCTTATATTGAAGATACTTACTATGCTACTGATAAATTGACCTTAATAGGCGGTGTAAGAATTGATTACAATGACCCCAGAGAAAAGAAATCGGTTATTATGCCGAGGGCTGCTGCCGTAAGCTCCCCTGTCAAGTAGACAGTTGTAAAGTAGAGTTTTCGGCATATTTTGCTGGGGTCAAAAACCCCAGTGAGTCGTGTGGACGCTCCTCGTTATAAGTGATTCGCCACCAGTATGTTACCTCTCTGACCTCGTCAAGGCTTTCAAATAGATACAGACTCAGGACCTCCTCCCGATAGGTCCGGTTGAAGCGCTCTATAAATGCATTCTGATTCGGCTCGCCGGGCTGGATATACTGGATTATCATTCCATGCTCCTCAGTCCATGCCACAAACTCTCCACTTGCGCATTCAGGGCCATTATCAACCCTAAGCACATCGGGCAGTCCGCGTGTGAGTCTCAATACTTCAAAGATACGTATCAGCCGTTTTGCCGTAATGGACGTATCAACCTCAATTGCTACTGATTCCCTGTTAAAGTCATCTATCACGTTGAATGTCCTGAATCTGCTGCCGAACAGTAGCGCGTCGCTCATGAAGTCAGCAGACCATATCTGATTTAATCTTTGCGGAACCAATAGCGGCTGCCGCTCGCGTTTCGGTATTCTCTTCTTCGCCCTACGCTTTTGATTAAGCCTGAGCTCACAATAAACGCGGTATACCCGCTTATGATTCCAAGGACTACCTTTCGCTTTCAAGAAATTAAAACATTTCCAGAATCCCCATCGAGAATGACGATTTATCAGTTCGTTTAACGCATTAATGACTTCAGCATCACGCTCAGTGTTAGATTTAGTCTTCCTGTAATAGGCCGCTCGTGAAAGGCCGATGCACTGACAACTCCTCTGCACCGACAGGCTGTGATTCTCTACCAGATGCAACACAGTCTCACGCTTCTCAAGCGGCCTTAGAGCTTTTTTTCAATCAGATCCTTCAAAGCCCTGTTTTCAAGTGCCAGATCAGCATACATGCGCTTGAACTGGCTCAATTCTGTCTCAAGCTCCTTCATCCTCTTCAGATCGCTGGCCTCCAGTCCGCCATACTTGCTTTTCCATTTGTAATACGTTGCGTCGCTGATCCCGTGCTTCCGGCAAATATCTTTAACCTGCACTCCGGCATCGGCTTCCTTCAGAATTGCTACAATCTGCGTCTCTGTGAAACGTGTCTTCTTCATTAGAACCTCCTGGCTGTTATTTTGCCAGAAAGCTCTACTTCTGTACTGTCTAACTATAGGGGGAGTTTACGCTGCTATCTACAAATTGAGAGATGCCTTATCCCTAAAATATATGTATAACACCGGATACGTTAGACCGCAAATGGCTAAAAGCTTTGAAGTAGCTCTGACTAAAGCAGGTAGTGTAAAAGAATCCGAAAAGATAAGATCACATGATGTAGCTCTGATGTATACTACTGAAAAGACCCAATTGATCGTTGACGCTTTTTATATGACAGTTTATGACATCTATTCGTATAACGCAAATGAAGGGCGTTTTGAGAATGAAGGAGATATTTTTACCAAGGGTCTTGAGGTCTCCTTTAAAAGAAGTTTTCTGGATGGAAAACTATTATTTGATCTGAATTATGCTTATGCTACCGCTGAAAAAGAAGATGAGTCTGGAGAGAAGTCGACCTACTACCAGGGGATCCCCCATCATATTTACGCTGCCGGCTTAACGTATCAATTTACCGATAAAATATCTTTGAATGCTAACGTTACTGGCTGGGCCAACCTCGACATGAACTACGCCAGAGCTACATCCTGGTATGAAACACCTACACACCCTGATGACTACAATGGAGAATATTTAGCGAATTTTAATCTGAGGTTTGCGAATCTGTTAAAAAATCACCTGAACATATCACTATATGTATTAAATGCCTTTAATAACGAAGTCAGATTACAAGCCTATAACGACTGGCATACCTGGTGGAGTTATGACCGGGGAAGGTCTATAGGAATAAAAATATCCTGGAAATTTTAATTTTTCTAATTTGTAAGTGAAACTCCCCGTGGCAAGCCACGGGGCATCTTGGCGAGGTCGCGAACCGTTTGACAAATGGTATCAACGTCAAAAGACTGAATTACCAGGCGACCTGTTGACACTATCCGATTTCGGTACGACAAAAAAAGGCAAACCACCAGTTTCGAGGAAGTCGCGAAGGCTGTTGCAAAGGTTCTGCTTCCTACCCGGCAGCCTTTATTGAATTGATAAACCGCTCGGTATGAACGTAATGGTTCTTTTCTTCACTGGTTACTGCTTGATAGAAGTCGCATTCAGTACAGCTTTGATATTTTCTTGCATAAGTGCCCTGAACTTCTCCTCCGCAAAGAGTACCAGCTATCAACCAGCACGTTCTGCCTGCGTTTACTCCGCCATTGGCCCCATCAAGTTTTTCATACGCAGCAGCCGGACATACCCCCAGCTCTCTGACGTTCTTGCCAAGAGGTTCTCTGCCGCATTTCATAAACTCCCAGCAATTCTTTTTCATGGCTTTTTACCTCCTACTTAATTAAATGTTCGCATACCCGCTATGCCGCGTCAAGGAGGTATTTATCATTATGAAATGACCTTTATTTACAGTTTGACTGCATTGCCGATCTATCCTAAAAAGGGAAGAGTTCGCCCTTTTCGAACGAGGATACAGCACTTTTTATTTACTGGATGGCGCGTTCATACAGCGGATTTTCATGTCGATAAACGCGCTCTGCCCGCTTTTGCCCGTCTCATCGATCCAGGCGTGCTGGTCCCAGCTGACAATGCAGAGCGTGGTGTCTTTTTCTATGACGTAAGACCCTGATCCGGCGCCGTCAGCCCTGTCTTGTTCATTGATTCTCCATCCCTCTCTATGAAGCTTTGAGCCTTCCTCAGCTTCAAACGAGGGGAGATTTTCGGAGTTTCCCATAAGAGCTTCCCTGCTCTTGAAGATCACCTTGCATCCGGGCACTTTCTCTCCTTCGAAGGGGCCGCTGACCAGGCCTGCTCTTATCACGAGGCTGTCATGGGGAATTATTTTCAGCTCCTCATGGAATGCGCTGCAGATTTCCTGCAGATCACTTCCCGCAGAAGCGGAAAGGGGCAGAAAGAGCAATAAAATGACGCCTGTTGTCAGTAAAGCCTTATACAAAAATCTGCCTAAGGGATTCATCATTTCTCTTTTTCAAACATATCGAATTTGCATGATGTTGTAAATGCCCGCATTGGCATTTCTATTGTTCAACTTTCGCCTGGTATACAATCAGCCACTGATCACGTATTTGTTATGGGTGTTTTTTTCTATGAGCTATCAGCTATGAGCTTCCTTTGCTTCCTATGCCTCGAACTCTGAAAGCCTCTTTGCGCCGATCTTCATCGGAAGAAAAAACGCCGCTGCATTGATCGCTCCAATCAGCGCGAGACAGACGGCAATCTGTATTTTCCCTGCCAGATCAAGTCCTGCCTGCGAGACGTAAAATAGCCAGGCCTCGAGGGAGAGGGTGATTACCACGAGGCTGAACGCCAGCACCATGAAGGCCATGCCTCCGAGGCTCATAGAGACCGAGGCGATATTTGCATACCTGAACTTCGGATAGATCGCCCCCATTCCGGTGCCGAGGCCGCTTACCGAAACGCAGAGCATCAGCGCGGTCCCCACCGACACATACATCAGTCCCCCCGTCACCCTGATCGCCAGATTGGTGAAGAAAACTACGGGCACGATAAGGAGGGTTATGGCGGTGCAGCCATAGAGGAATTTTGCCCGGAGGAATCCGGAGATATTTACCGGGGTAGTCCGTATTATCCAGAAGGCCTGTCCTTCGAGGCTTACCGCCGTATAGAGAAAACGCGCGGTGACAGCAGAGAGGACGAGGCCTGCCATGAGCATATTGACCAAAAGCATCAGCTCTTTTATGAACGGCGTGAGCTCTGCCATCGCCTCAACAGGAACGGATTTGAAATTGTAGATGTATACCATCACGAGCGCGCCGATTATGGTCACCTGCGACCATTGACCGGTATCCCTGAAAAAGATAAGGATGTCCTTATAGGGAAGCGCTGACTTCCTGCCGGGATAGATGCCGCTGAACAGGCCATTGCCCGGCCCCCTGCCTGAAGGCTGGAGCCTCCCGATGTTCTTTCTGAAAAGCCTCCGCCCGATTGCGGAAGAGAGAAGGAGAAAGAACGCGCAGTTGCTCAGCAGGACGAGTGAATAAAACATGTCCGGCCCCTTTCCCCTCAGCAGCGGCAGCACAGTTTCTGTTATCCAGTAGCCCGGGAGGAGAGGGGAATCTGTATTAAAGGACATAAAGGTGCGGACAATATCTTCGGGCGTCTCGAGTGTCCGGGGCATAACTGACTTCATCGTGAAGTAGAGGAGGAGAAACAGGAGCATCCCGACACCCAGAAGTACAAGTCTCGTATGCCTTGCCGGGAAGAACTGCGTCAGCATATGGGCGATTGAGATGCCGATGCCGCCGGTCAGTATGACAAGCATGATGAAGGCGGACGATATCGAGATGTAATAAACTGCGGATGCGTGATAGGTGACGCCGTAGGCGAGAAATACCGGCGGGATGAAGGAAAGGACCATCCACGAGGAGTTCATGACGGTTTCGAGAGATTTCAGTCTGAGGATGTCCCTGTCAGCAACTGGCTTTGTCAGGAGGAATGTGATGTCCTTCGAGAGGTAGAAAGAAGATATGGCGGTTATGACATTGCTCAGCACCAGGAATCCAGTAAGGCCGAAGAAGGTCATCGAAAGGAGCTTCGCGGAAAGGACCTCGCCGGCAAAGTCTATCCCGCGCACAAAGGAAAGGAATTTACACGTCCCGATGTAGAGGAGTATCCAGAATACGAAGCCGATGGCGAAGAATGGGGCCCTCCTCAGCAAGACTCTCGCGTTGAGTGAATTCCTTGAGGACAGGAGCTTCGGCTTTATTAATTTAAACAGCATTTGCATTTGCCTTAATCTCCCATGGACAGGAACAGGCCTTCGAGTCCGCCCTCGATAGTTCTGAATTCGTCAGCGCTTTTGATTGACGTGAGGAGGCCCTTGTTGATGAACCCGACCCTGTGGCAGACCTCCTCTGCGATATGAAGGCTGTGCGTGACGAGAAAGACGGTTACCCCCTTTGCGCTCAGATTTCCTATGAATCCCTTCAGCATCCTTACGCCGAAGGGGTCGAGACCCATGAACGGCTCGTCTATCAGGAGCACCTCAGGGTTATGTATCAGCGCAGAAGAGAATAAAAGCCTCTGTCTCATCCCCTGCGAGAAACTTTCGATCAACTCGTCTTCGATATCCCTGATCCCGAAGACGGCGGTGAGCGTTTCGATCCTCCTGAGAGCCTCCTGCTTTTCAATGTCATAGAGCGAGGCGATGAACGTGAGGAATTCCCGCGCAGTCAGTTTTTCATAAAGGAACGCCCGGTCCGGCACATAACCCAGAATCGCTTTTGCCTTCAGCGGCTCATCGGTGATGCTGTAGCCTCCCATGTTGGCGGTCCCTTCGTCAGGCTTCAGGAGGCCCGTCATCATCCTGATCGTGGTTGTCTTTCCAGCGCCGTTCGGTCCGACGAGTCCGAAGACCTCGCCCTTTCCGACGGTGATCGAAAGGTTTTTCACCGCGTATATTCCATCGAAGGCTTTGCTTATATTGCCGAGTCCGATCATCTGTACTCCAGACCCTCGATGCGGATCTTGTTGATAACCGGCAGGATCTGTATCTGCCGGTCAAGATCTCCGGTGACGAGCCTGATATGGGAGGCGTCTGCGGGGAACTGGCCGAGGGTCGGATCAGCTGCTATCCACTTCCCGGCATAGAACTCCGGCCACGCATGGTAATAAAAGAAACCGTCTTTGTGGGTCAGTCCAACCGCGATCTTCGCCGGTATCCCGGCGGCACGGGCGAGGGCGGTGAAAAGGGTCGTATGTTCGTTGCAGTCTCCCTTTTTCGTCCTCAGCACATCAGTGGCCACCGGCAGGGTGACTGTCGGCACCTTTTCGATGTTCACGTATACCCATTCATGAATCAGCCGCGCAGCGGAGAGCGGGTCTTTTTCATCC
>JAOUFP010000461.1 GCA_029858145.1 Nitrospirota bacterium
CGTCAATAAGTTCATTCAGGACATAAGAAATATTTTCCAAAAGGAGCCCCGGATACCACAGAAAATGCTTATGGAGCTGGAAAATATAAGTACACAAACTATCGACGTAAAAAAGCGTCGAATGATCAAGGCTCTTATAAGAATGTACCAGAGCCGACATAGTCAGTATTTGAATTTTTATGGGCCTCCTCGCGCTATTACTACAATTCCTTATTATGTGGTAGTACAACTGCGGAAAAATTCTTTTAATAGAAATCAGCAGTTTAATCTAAAGGACAAGGCTGTTTTTATAGGACTTTCAGCGCAATCACAGCTGGAACAGAACGAGGGTTTCTATACCGTTTTCTCACGCCAGGGCCTGGATATCAGTGGTGTTGAAATAGCTGCAACTGCATTCGCAAACCTGTTAGAAGATAAGCCTGTTCGTCCGATAGATTCCCGTCTGCAGATCGCCATGCTTATCCTCTGGGGCATGATACTGGGCATCATCTGCCGCCGGTTTCCTACTGCGATCGCTGCGCTTAGTGTAATTGGACTAAGCGTACTCTATCTCATCGCTGCGGAGTATCAATTCAAGACCACCGGCAGATGGTATCCTGTGGTTTTCCCTCTATTTTTGCTTGCACCTTTCACTTTCTTTGGCGCTGTAATATGGAATTATATCGATGTAAATAAGGAGCGCCAGAAAATCAGAAAGGCATTTGAATATTACCTGCCTAATGAGGTTATTGATAAGTTATCAAAAGATATTGCACATATCAAAACAATGGGCCAGCTTGTTTATGGAATCTGTCTGTACACTGACGCAGAACAGTATACCACCCTGTCCGAAAAATTCGACCCTGGTGGACTTGTTAAATTCATGAATAAATATTATGAAGCTCTTTTCAAACCAATAAAGAAACGCGGTGGCAGCATTGCAAACGTAATAGGAGATTCTCTGTTAGCGATGTGGGTGGCAGTGAATCCTGAAAACAAGCTCAAGTATGATGCCTGCTCCGCAGCACTCGACGTTGCCGGTGCAATACACCAGTTCAATCAGTCTAACAATACCGCGTATCTTCATACCCGTATCAGCGTGCATTCCGGATACGTATTGCTCGGGCATATTGGTGCCATCGACCACTATGAGTACCGTCCTATCGGTGACATCGTCAATACAGCTACAAGAATAGACAGTCTGAACAAAAGTTTAGGCACGCGAATATTAGTGTCTGAAGAGGTAATCAGACAGCTTGATGGTTTCTTGACAAGGGAGGTCGGGAAATTCCTTCTGGCTGGAAAATCAAAACCGCTTGTGGTTTATGAACTACTCTGTCGCATGGAAGAGTCTGATGAGCAGCAAAGAAGCGCTTATTCGGTTTTCACGGAGGGTCTTGATGCGTTCAGAAGGCAATCATGGGATGAGGCAAATCAGAAATTCCTTGAGGTTATCAAAAGTTCAGGCGAAGACAGGCCGTCTCTCTTTTATATAAAGTTGTGTGAGCAGTACAGAGAGCATCCACCCGGGGAATCCTGGGATGGGGCGATCAGTATAGACAAAAAGTAGCAAAAGACCAGCAGGTCTCATATGAAAATATTAGAACAGGAGGTCAGCAATGAAGCAGATCCAAACCTGCCTTTTTAGTTTGCTGCTATTCACAACCGTAGTTGTAACGTCTCTCTTTCCCTGCGATGCTGTTGCAGATACATGTGATCAATGGGTTGCCCAGGTGGTTTCGGTGCAGGGGAGTGTCCAGGCACGAAGGGTGGATGAACCGAACTGGCAACCTGTCAGATTGAATGATACATATTGCCCTGGCGATATGATTCGGGTACTGGAACGGAGCCGGGCAGCCATCCTTCTGATTAACGAAACAATCCTCCGTCTTGATCAAAATAGCGCGATAATCTTCAATGGAGTGGAAAAAGAAAAAACCTCTTTGATAGATCTCCTTAAAGGAGCCGCACATTTCTTCAGCCGTTTCCCCCGGAGCTTAAAGGTGTTTACGCCCTTTGTGAACGGGACTGTAGAAGGTACAGAATTCCTCGTAAGAGTTGAGAAAGATCACACATTTATCTCTCTATTTGAAGGACAGGTGTCGGCAACAAATGAGGCTGGCAGTCTTACACTCTCGAGTGGTCAATCGGCGGTGGCCGAGGCAGGGAAGGCACCGGTAGTGCGCGTGGTAGTGCGTCCGAGAGATGCGGTACAGTGGGCACTCTATTATCCACCGGTCATTTATAAGTATCCCGAAGAACTGAAAGATACGGACCCGCGCTTCTATACCTTGCGCGCGTCGTCTCTCCTGAGCGTAGGACGTGTCAATGAAGCAAGGGCCGACATCGAGCGGGCACTCTCTATCGACCCGAAGAACAGCGACGCTTTTGCACTCGAGTCTGTCATTGCCGTGGCCCAGAATGAAAAAGAAAAGGCCCTGAGTTTTGCAAATAGAGCCGTAGAGGCAGATCCAAAGTCCGCTTCGGCACTTATAGCCTTGTCCTATGCGCAG
>JAOUFP010000462.1 GCA_029858145.1 Nitrospirota bacterium
GTACCGCTATCAGAGCATCGGTTACTATGTCTCCCTGCTCGCTGAGGCACGGCGCCACAAGCCTGTCCCTACGATCACGACCATACAGGACCTCAAGTCCCAGAGCATTGTCAGGGCGTACTCTGATGAACTCGACGAGCTTATGCAGAAAAGTCTTGCTCCCTTGCAATCGAAGGAGTTCGTCCTCAGCATATACTTCGGCAGGAACCTTGCCAAACGATATGACAACCTGAGCATGCATCTCTTCAGGCTTTTCCCGGCCCCTTTCCTCCGGTCTGTATTCGCCTACAACGAAAAAACTGCAAATGGTACCTGAAAAATATAGGACCGGTGGAAGCGAACGATATCCCTTCTGAACACAGGCAGTTTGTGGTCGGGGTTGCACGGGAATTCATCGGCCGCCGCAGGCCGATGCGGCATAGGATATCGATGCGCTATGACCTCGCCATCCTGCATAATCCCAAAGAAAAGGAGCCTCCTTCAAACCCGAAGGCGCTTCAGCGCTTTGTCAGGTCAGCCGAGTCCCTCGGACTCGCGGCAGAACTGATCGGCAAGGAAGACTACGGACGGCTCGCCGAGTTCGATGCCCTCTTTATCAGGGAGACCACCGGTGTTACCCACCACACCTACCGGTTTGCCCGGAAGGCTGCGGCCGAAGGCCTCGTGGTAGTGGATGACCCTGAATCGATCCTTAAATGCACCAATAAGGTCTTCCTCGCTGAGCTGATGGAGAAACACAGAATACCTGTTCCAAAGACGGTTATTGTCCATCGCGACAACGCGAAACTGATCCCCGGACTGCTCGGACTGCCATGCATACTGAAGAAGCCCGACAGCTCATTCTCTCTGGGTGTTGTAAAGGCGGAGAGCGAAAAAGAGCTCTCCGCCTATATTGATGATATGCTCGACAGATCGGAACTGCTGATCGCGCAGGAGTACATGCCCACAGGCTATGACTGGCGCGTCGGGATATTTGACAGGCAGCCCCTCTACGTCTGCAAGTATTATATGGCCGGAGGGCATTGGCAGATCATCAGGAGAGACGAAAACGGGACGAAGACCGGGGATGGCATGTCAGAGACGCTGCCTGTGGAGCATGCGCCGACAGGGGTGGTGCGCGCAGCGCTTCGTGCCGCGAACCTCATCGGCGACGGTCTCTACGGGGTTGATATCAAGCAGTCGGGAAAGTCTTTTTATGTCATGGAAGTGAATGACAACCCGAACATCGACGCGGGCATTGAGGACTCCGTGCTGAAGGAGGAGCTCTACCTGCGCATCATAAGGGTCATTCTCAGGCGCATCGAACAACGCAAGGAAAAGGGTTACCAGGTATGAGCAGAGGAGTTGCCCTCCGCCTGTTTGAAGGCTACGGCATAGAGCTCGAATACATGCTGGTCAGCAACGGAAGCCTCGATGTGCTCCCTGTTTCGGACAGACTTCTGCGCTCCTCTTCCGGCAGGCATGTAAACGATATTTTGAACGGCGCCGCCAGCTGGTCGAACGAGTTTGTGCTGCACGTTATGGAGATAAAGAACAACATGCCTGTTCCTTCTCTTTCAGGCCTCAGCCGGCTGCTTCAGGAGCAGGTTGTCCGGATCAATCGCCTCCTCGCGCAGTTGGAAGGCAGGCTGATGCCGTCGGGCATGCACCCATGGATGGAGCCCGCGCGCGAAACAAGACTCTGGAACCACCGCAACAGAAAGATATATGAAACCTATGACCGGATATTCGGCTGCCGGACGCACGGCTGGGCAAATATCCAGAGCATGCACCTCAATATTTCCTTTCTTGGAGACGAGGAACTGGGCAGGCTGCACGCGGCAGCGCGCCTCCTGCTTCCCCTTATCCCCGCCCTTGCCGCGAGTTCTCCGGTCGTAGAAGGCAAGGTCACCGGCATCAGGGACAACCGTCTCTCTTTTTACCGTACGATACAGCGACTGGTTCCCTCGGTATCAGGTGCTGTCATCCCGGAAGCGGTATTCACCCGCTCTGATTATAAAAGCAGGATATTGCGCAGGATGTATGACGACATCGCCCGGTACGACACGGACGGCGTTCTTCAGCACGAATGGCTCAACTCCCGGGGGGCAATCCCGAGGTTCGAGCGAAGCGCCATGGAAATCCGTCTGGCTGATGCGCAGGAATGCCCGCTTGCTGATGTAGCGGTTGCCGCGGCGATAGCCTCTGCCCTGAAAGCAATCGTGGATGAGCGGTGGGCAAGCTGCCAGGAGCAGGCAGCATGGCCGGTGGAACCGCTTGCAGCAATTTTGGACAGGACAATGCATTCCGGTGAAACGGCAATCATTAATGATAAAGGATACCTCATGGCATTCGGCTATCCCGAATCCAGCGCAATGGCTGCGGATGTATGGAGGCACGTAATCAGGGAGAGCTTTGCAAATGACCCTGCAGCCGACAAAGACTTAATGAAAGCGCTTCAGCTCATCCTCGATTGCGGTACGCTCTCGACACGCATCCTGAAGTTTGTTGG
>JAOUFP010000062.1 GCA_029858145.1 Nitrospirota bacterium
TCGATCCCGAGATGGTCGGAGAGGTCCTCTCGGTCATAAAGGACCTTGTGAATGAAGGCATGACCACGCTGATCGCCACCCATGAGATGGGGTTCGCGCGCGAGGTGGCGGACAGGGTGGTGGTCTTCGACAGCGGCGATATTATCGAGACAGGCCCACCTGACGAGATCTTCACCCATCCAAAGACAGAGCGGACGAGGGTGTTTCTGAGCAGGGTGCTGAAAAGGTAATCCTGTTGTGCTGCATGTAGTGTTGTACCAGCCTGAGATCCCTCCCAATACCGGAAACATCGCGCGGCAGTGCGTCGGCATGAACGCCTTCCTACATATCATAGGCCCCACCACTATTGATTTAAGTCATAAGGCGGTGCGGCGGGCAGGGCTTGACTACTGGGATGAATTGAAGCTGATTGTGCATGAAAGTCCTGAAGAATTTTTAGGATGGCTTGGAGACCGTGAACCGTGGCTCATTACGAGATATGGAGGTATAAGGTATGACAGACCGGGATATCAGGATGAAGATATCCTTATATACGGCAGCGAGACCAAGGGACTCCCGCAGAGCTGGATTGACCGCTGGACTAATCGGACAGTGTATGTTCCCATACTCGGCAAGATCAGGAATTACAACCTCGCCAATACCGTGAGCGTAGTCCTCGCCCACGCGAGCCTTAAGGCGGGGATGTATGACAGCATGGAATAAGATCAGCAGATTATGTGGCTTGTCCCATGTCCTGCACGCCGGAATAACGAGGTTGCCCTGCGAAGGACGATTGAGGTCACTTGATGTAGATGGATTCCTCCGCTTCGTTGTTCCATTCATCCAATTCTTCGATCTCCTTCGAAGAATCGACTCTGGCCGTACATTTCTTCGTGCCCAAGGTATACCATTTGTGCTGAAAATCGTGACTGAATGAAGCCCCGGGTTTTAGCGGAGGTACAGCCTGCTTTTTCTTGTCCTTCTCTTTGCATTTGAGGACGATCTCTGTCGCCGGCGATGCCACATTGCCCTTGTTGGTGACAACGGCCTCAAGGTGGACCGTTTTGGTAATATGACGTGAGGCCTGCGGCGAGGTCAACTTGATTTCCAGATCGGGACGCAGATAGTCAGTGACGAATCTTTTTTCCCAATAAATGATCGTGCCGAAAGACTGACTGTTATCACTATCATTCCAATCGTCTTTTTCCATGGCCACCACAGCGACCCGGCATCGGATATCGCCGCTGGAAGTCTCAATTTTAATGTTTTGGTCGAACCGAGCTTCTTCCCCGGGTTTTAAATCGGCGAATTTTTTGGTGAAGACTTTGTATCTTTCTGTTAACTTGTTTCCATTGTAAAAGTCCAGCGAGATTTCAACTGTAAAAGGCCCTGACGACGCCTGTCCATTATTGGACACTTTGACCGGAATCGTTATGACATCCCCCGGCACCAGCCTGTATTGGCCGCTCGTGCCGGTATACCATTCGTATTTCGTGCTTTGAAATGAATCCGTCGACAACGACAGCTCAACTTTAAGGTCAGGCAGCGCCGTCTGAGCAAAAGCGAACCTGGTCAGTCCGATAAGGACGATCACTAAAACTGCTGAAGTCAATTTCTTCATTTTTCTCCCCTTTCGTAAATCAACTCAGTTTCAATTCACATAACAAGTTATTATTTAGTCAACTCGCTAATTACGAATTTGGACTGTTAGTTATATGAGGCTCCACTTTCCCATAGTTGATTAGCCATAATAATTTACAATATTTTAAAGCTTTTTCCCAGTGCGGATCCCAAGAGGCAACATAGGCCGGGAGAGTCCGCCTAAAAAAGCATTTTTCAAAAAAGCGCAGTTATGAGAATTTACAAGAGAAATTATTTATTACTTGAGCAACGTTGCAAGGAGAGAAGTTGCGATGTCCAGATATCGTTCTGGGCTGAGAGATGGCCCCAACAGTTGCACCTGGCCGGCACGGGCAAGCAAGCGATCATCATAACAAGCTTCAGGGCTATATTTTCGCAGTTCTTCGAGGAGATAAGAAAAGTTCACCTGCCTGGTCGTCTGCAGAGCTGTCCCTAAAGAAGTATAGTCCCGTGTCGGTACGAAGATGGCACTTCAGTTAGAAGGAGATGATGCTAAGATAATGGCCGACAATCTTGGCCTTGTTAACAAGACTGACAAAGATATCGCGAGAGAGCTAATACTAAGTCAACCGCCTCACAGTGCACTGAAAATGAGATCGCCGCGGGAGTTCCGTAGGCTCTCGAATAAGTTAGAGGCGTGTCCGGTTTGATAGGGGCAACTCCAATAGAAGATATCCTCATCTTCGGCAGCGAGACCAGGGGGCTTCCGCAGGAATGGATTGACCGCTGGCCTGAGCGGACGGTATATGTCCCCATCCTCGGCAATGTCAGGAATTACAACCTCGCCAATACCGTGAGCGTCGTCCTCGCCCACGCGAGCCTGAAGGCGGGGATGTATGACAGCATATGAAAATCAGCAAACTCTGCCGGATGTTTTAACTCCTGAGAGCCCCCAAAAAGCGAAGCTCCCCTTGTGTTGAGTGAGGAGACTTTGTTGCAGTAGTTTGCGATATGCACCTGATACTCCTCACATTTGTATGTTGGCTGATGTCGCAGGATTCTGGTAGGAATATGTAGCAGGTTACAATGGCGAAAATAGGATCGATGAGCAGCAAGGAAAGAATGTAGGGAAATGCTAAGTATAAAGACCTGACCCTCATTCGGAGTCCCTCATCGCTCTACACCGGGCCTTCCTTTTTTTGCAGCAGCTGTACAATACTGGTATTATATAAAACCTTTGCGGAGAATCGATGTGGACCTATCTGCCCTGACGTCGAGAATCCATAATATCCATAGCAAAACGGCAGGAGCAGAGACTGGAGGACCTGTGTGAGGAGCGTCTTGTCCTTTACAGAAAGTACGCCGATATCACCATTGCCTGTGCAGGACTTTCACAGGAAGAGGTCTGCACGCAGATCATCGAAAGAACAACGGGGCCACACTGACACAACGCAGGATTCATTTTTTCTCATACACGGGTTTTCGAATACACAGGAGGCAAAAAGTGAAAAAAATTGTAGTCTTTGTCCTGGGACCGGACAGAACGGGAATAATTGCGGCGGTTTCGAAAACACTCTTCGATCAGGGCTGTAACCTGGAAGATGTGAGCCAGACGATTCTCCAGACAGAGTTCGTCGGCATCTTCATCGCTTCAATGGCCGACGAGGGGAATGAGGATGAGGTGCTCTCGGCGCTGCGCGCCCGGATCGGCTCTCTCGGTCTGTTCGTGCACCTGAGGCCGGTGGAGGAATTGCCGGCTGCCGGCGGGCAGACAGGCGAGCCTTTTGTGATCACCACCGTAGGGGCGGACAGGCCGGGGCTTATGGCAGGGGTAACAGAGGTCCTGGCCCGCTATGGAGCGAATATCACAAGCCTCAAGGCGGTCTCCAGAGGTGAAGAGAACCAGCACGACTACGTCATGATATTCGAAGCCGACATCCCTTCGGCGGTGAATCTCTCTGCGTTCAGGTCCGCACTGTGCGGCAGGGCAGAGGAGCTGGGGCTGGACATCAGTCTCCAGCACAGGGAAATCTTTGAAGAACTCAACCGGGTGTAACCATGCTGACAGAACGTGAAATCATCGCAACCCTTGACATGCTCAGGAACGAGAATCTGGACGTCCGCACCGTTACGCTCGGTGTCAGCCTCTTCGACTGCGCCAGTGATGACGCCGGCCGTTTCATCGACCATGTCCGCGCCAAGATCAGCCGCCTCGCAGCGAATTTTGTGGATGTCTGTGACGAGGTAGGGCTCAGGTACGGTATTCCGGTGGTAAACAAGAGGATCTCCGTCAGCCCCATCGCTGTTGCCGCCTGCGCCGCATCGCCTGAAGAGATGGTCGCGATAGCCGCCGCGCTCGATGACCTCGCCCGCGGGCTCAGGATCGACTTTATCGGCGGCTTCGGCGCCCTTGTCGAAAAGGGCTTCACCAGAGGCGACCGAGCACTTATCGAATCGCTCCCCGAGGCGCTCGCAAAAACCGGGCGCGTCTGCTCATCGATCAACGTGGCGACAACGCGCGCCGGCATCAACATGGATGCAGTGTCGCTCATGGGCAGGACGATCAAGCGGGCAGCAGAGCTCACCGCAGACCGGGACGGCCTGGGCTGCGCGAAGCTCGTCGTCTTCGCCAACATACCCCAGGATGTGCCGTTCATGGCCGGCGCCTATCTC
This sequence comes from Nitrospirota bacterium, assembly GCA_029858145.1. Classification (GTDB taxonomy): domain Bacteria; phylum Nitrospirota; class Thermodesulfovibrionia; order Thermodesulfovibrionales; family UBA6898; genus JAOUFP01. Next base: position 4,234 of record JAOUFP010000062.1, read on the forward strand.
GGCGTGGGTGAACCGGACGCCGTGATCAATATAGGCGTAAGCGGGCCGGGAGTGGTGAAAAAGGCGATTGACCGCGCCCGCGCCGCAAACCCCGGGCTTGACCTGGGACAACTCTCGGAGATCATCAAACGCACGGCATTCAAGGTTACCCGGGTAGGTGAACTCATCGGCAGGCAGGTGGCAAAAAAACTCGACATCCCTTTCGGTGTAGCAGATCTTTCACTCGCCCCCACGCCGAACGTGGGCGACAGCGTCGGCGAGATATTCCAGAGCCTCGGCCTCAAGAGCATCGGCAATCCCGGCTCTACGGCGGTCCTGGCAATGCTGAACGACGCGGTGAAAAAAGGCGGCATCTTCGCCAGCTCGCACGTGGGCGGACTGAGCGGGGCCTTCATCCCGGTGAGCGAGGACCTGAACATTGCGGAGGCGGCAAGGAAAGGACATCTCAGTCTCGAAAAGCTTGAGGCGATGACAAGCGTCTGTTCCGTGGGACTCGACATGGTGGCCCTGCCTGGAGACACGAGTGCCGCGACCATCTCCGGCATCATCGCCGATGAAATGGCCATCGGTGTGATCAACAGTAAGGCAACAGCGGCCCGGCTCATTCCCGTTCCCGGGAAAAAAGCGGGCGAGAGGGCATCCTTCGGAGGCCTGCTGGGCGAAGCCACCATCATGAATGCCCCTGATGACGGCGGTTCCGATGGGTTCATCTCTCTCGGCGGCAGAATCCCGGCGCCGGTCCAGAGTTTTAAGAATTAGACGACCCATGCAGGGAGAATCGTGAAGTGCGGAGAGTCCGATTGCCGATCCTGTTCATGCCGGTGTTGATGTTGGTGTGGATGAAAAGGAGAAGGCCGGGAAGGAATCTCAATAATGCTGAAATACCGTTGCCCGTGAATAGAGCAGACGGCTTCCGGATTCTATTGGATCATTTTAGGGTTGTAACAGGTGCTCTGCCATATGCCTGAGGCGGACATCGCATGACAGAAGAAACTACACTTTCGTTAAGGATCTCATCTCAGTTTGCCGGCAGGAGCCTGTTGGATTTCCACACCCAGCGCTTTAAGTATCAGACCTGCGAAGAATGGAAACTGGAAATTGGACGGGGGAAGGTAACGGTCAATGGCAAGGCAACAACAGCCGATTATCTTCTGAGAATAGACGATATTGTAGCGTATTCGTTTGTTCACACCGAACCCCCTGTTGATATAAATATACAAATAATGCATGAAGAAGAAACCTTTCTTGTTGCCAATAAACCCGGCAATCTGCCTTCGCATTCTTATGGCAATTACATCAATAATACTTTAATCTTTCTGTTGCGGCAGCGTTTGGCCGGCAAGGGATTCCTTGGTGCCTTACACCTGGCGCATCGCCTGGATCGGGAAACAAGCGGTATAATCGTCGCCGCAAAAACAAAAACCGCACACCAGTCGCTCCTGCGGCAGTTTGAGGCCGGAACAGTGGCAAAGGAGTATATTGCGGTAGTCCGGGGAGTAATCAACAGCTCTTCTTTTGAGGTCGCGGGGTTTTTGGTGCCTGATCGTGACAGTCGCATCTCGATAAAAAAGAAAGTCGTATCCGATGACGGCGCAGGCGCAAAATACTCCGCCACCGCATTTGATGTAATGGAACGTTTCGCATCCTCCACAATGCTCAGGTGCAGACCCGTCACCGGCAGAACAAACCAGATAAGGGCCCATCTGGCACATGCCGGCTATCCATTGGTGGGTGACAAGTTATATGGAAGGACCGATGATGAGTTCCTTCATTATGCAAAAAATGTCAGGGCCGGATGTTACGACCTGCTTCCGTGGCTGGAAACCCCGAGGCATTTGCTGCATGCCTCACAGCTTATCCTAAATCATCCTGTCTCCGGCGAACCGCTTGCATTCAATGCGCCCGTACCGGAAGATATGAAATCATTTATCCGTGATAATCGCGCCTGATTGATAATAATGGCGTTAGAGCGTTATGCCTTGCAGCTGACAGGATCATGCGCAGGTCAAATGTGCGAAAGATTCTTGACACTATCATTAGGGTGGGGCCGGTCTTGATACAAGTCAATTACAAATTACAAAAGCCTGAACCCGCCACGCCATTTATGGCTTTTAGGTAAAGACGAATGAGGGAAATAGTTTATGCTGTAAAAATATGACAGAGCTGCGGGGACTGATATTTAGGGCAGTTGAGACAGCCACTTATATGCCGGAGCAACAAGTATTTTATTACTACCGTTTGTCATAAGCCTGAAGGTCTCGCCCTCTGCTGTAAGCTGTACTGCCGGTATGTTGAGCGCGTTCTGGAAATTGATAAGCGACCTGTCAGGCTCTCTTTCTGCCAGCTTCGCCTCAACCAGAATAAGAGGCTCTCTGCTTTCAGTAATCAGGAAATCAACCTCCTGTTTTTCCTTGTTCCGCAGAAAATACAGCGAGAAATTGCCATAACCGCGATCATTCCAAAGAGTCACCGCCCGCCATAATTCTATTGCGACCATGTTCTCAAATCTGGCGGAAGGGTCCTTTATCCTCGGCGTATCCCATAGATAGACCTTTCGTTCTTTCTGAATTGCACGCGTTATGCTCTTTGTCCATGTGGGGATACTGAATGTCAGGAAGAAGCGCTCAAAAACAGACAGCCAGTTTTTCACGGAATTGTACGATACCTTAAGATCGTTTGCCAAAGAAGGGATCGAGAGCGGACTGCCTATCCTGGAAGGAAGCAGAAGATAGAGCGTTTCGAGGTCAGCTATTGACTTAATGTCTACAAGGTCCCGAATGTCCTCACGGATGAGCTGAGAAGAATAGGTATTTGACCATCTGCGATAGGTTGTCTCCCTGCCTGATACAAAGGGCTCCGGGAACCCGGACAAGGTAGCAAGCCGGCTCCATATAGCAGACAGAGCTTTGCTGCTATCTTCCATGCGAAGAGGGTCTTTCAGAAATGACTTGATGTCTGAGCTCCTTCCACCGAGTTCGGCTATCGTAAACGGCCAGAGGTGAAAAAGAAAATATCTTCCTGCAAGGGAATCTCCGCCCTTCTGATAAAGGTCGAGCCTGCCGCTGCCTGATACAAGAAACTTGAACTGATCATGAAACTGGTCATAGATGCCTTTAAGGTAATTCTTCCAATCCTTATATTTATGGATTTCATCCAGGATGATAAGGGGCATTGATGAATCCTTCCGATCGATTGCCTCGAAGAAGGTGCGGTTTTCAAAAAAAAGGGTTTTGTGGTCTGGGATGTCCCAATTGAAATAGTGGTTATTAGCGAAAGTGCCTGCAATCTGTTTTGCAAGTGTTGTCTTACCTGCCTGCCGGGGACCGGCAAGGAAGATCATGCTCTTTTCTGCTGACAACTCCTGCCAGACCTTTGTGTAATAATCTCTTTTACGCATGGAATATTGTTTCACTTCACTGAAATATAGTCAAGACTATTTTTAAATAGAGTGAAAGATGGTTATAAGGTTAATAGGGGTTTGATTTTATAGATTTTCCGGACCAGAGTTAAAGATAATTGAAGTTTACCCTAACGTTGCGCTAATGACGACTAAATCTCATGACTATCCTGCAAGGGTGAAAGTAGGTTTTCAGAATAAGACCGGATGGATTGTTCTCGATCAGATAAGAACCGTTGATAAAAAAAGGCTTACAAAAAGACTTGGGGCGATAGACCGGGAAACGGTCCAGAGGGTCAAGTCGGTAATAAAGGAAATGCCTGTAGATTAATCTTTGTCCCCATTACATATGGATGGTTATAGGACAGGAGCAACAGAATTTCCTGAACTCACAAAGAACTAAAGACCAGCTGGAAGTTTCGCCGACATCATTTGCTTTCGATTTAACTTACGCCCATCTACTATAAAGGTTCCATCGCCGACTGCATGAAGAGTCCGCTTCTCCTTCCGCGAATCGTCAAAGTACGCCGCAACCCCTTCGAGGACGACGATATTGTGCTTTTTGACGATGTCGATAACTTTACACTCGATATTCGCCAGACATTCTTTTATCAAGGGCGCCTGTACATGCTTTCCTTTCACGGGGGTCAGCCTGAATTTTTCAAATTTGTCTGTATCGGCGCCGGAACATGTTCCCACCCCAACGATCTTATCTATCATGTCAACAGTAGGAATTGCAATAACACACTCCTTTGATTTTCGAAGAGCGGCAAAGGAATAGTTCCAGGGCCCGGTGGTTATGGCAAATATCGGCGTAAAGTCCATCACCATGGTCCAGGAGATCGTCATCATATTGTTCTTTTTCCCATCACTTGTAGTCACAAGAACAACTGGACCAGATTCCATCAGCGTGAACGCCTTGCTGAGCTGCATTTCTTTCATGTTGCTCCTTATTGTGAAGATTTTAGGGTAAGTAATGGGGTGAGTCAAGAAAAACGTGAACCATGGCAGCGAAACCAAAGGACTCCCGCAAGGCTGGATTGACCGCTGGCCGGAGCGGACAGTGTATGTCCCCATCCTCGGCAAGATCAGGAATTATAACCTCGCCAATACCGTAAGCGTAGTCCTCGCCCGCGCGGGCCTGAAGGCGGGGATTTATGACGGCTTAGAATGAAAGTCAGCAGACCCTTGCTGATGTTTGATCCCCCGAACACCAGGAGGTGAAAGACCCCTTAAACTTGACACGGCAGCTTCTATATTTACATGCTCAATAACTTCCAGTACTCTGCGTAATTCAAATCTGATATAATTCTCCTATTACAATCGGAATTGTTTGAAATTTTGGAATTCGAAGAATACAAAAAAGAGATAGTGGAGCACTTTCGGGAATCCGTTAGGTTATTTTCCAATAAAGGCAAGAAGGAGCTGGAGCTTTGGACTGCACAGAAATTCTTAAATGTTTTGGATGTTCCCTACACAGACAGCGAACTGCGCCAACCAAAAGATGAGCCTCCCGATGTTGCCTTCCGCGACGCGCGTTTCGAAATTATAGAGCTTTATGATGAGGACCGCAGGCGGCATGATGAGTATAGAGATAAGTTAAAAAAGGCTGAAATCGCGAGGGACTATTCGGAGCTCCTTGCGGTTCAAACTTGGGATCTGGAGTTGGTGTCTCTTACAGAACTTTTAGCAAGCGCAGCGGAACGTCTCGAAAGAAAAAAGGGGAAATATAGCCCGGATACTAAGGCAAACCTAGATATAATCATATATGTAAACCTACCAAAGATCACAATTGATGACGAGGACTATGTGTTTAGCGATCAATTTCCGTCGAACGCTTCTTTGCGGAGGTGGCGGTCTGTGTCTCTCGTGTTCAATAGACAGATAGTCTGTGTTGCCTATGCGTCGGTTAGAGCTCCTGAGTTTATTCAGAATGCATCAAACCGTGTCATTAGGAAGTAAAATGGAATCGGCTTTCAGGCCTTGCTATTTTAATATTGTGAACCAAAATGTGAGAGCAAGTTATGTCTTGCAGCTGACAAGATCATGCGCAGGTCAAATTATCAGAACAAGGGAATAGGGTGAGAGGGTCAGTCTTAAGACAAGTCAATTGCAAATTACAAAAGCCTGACCCCGCCACTGACCCCGCCACCGCCACCGCCATTCAATGCGCCCGTACCGGAAGATATGAAATCATTTATCTGTAATAATCGCGCCTGATTGATAATAATGGCGACTGGAATAAGGAAGGGGAAAGGTTACTGTGAGAAAGTGCAACATGGTGGGGCAACAGACTGTCAAAATGGTATTCTGCGATGCTGCATGTAGCGAAGTACAAGCCTGAGAGCCCGCCCAATACCGGGACAGTGTATGTCCCAATCCTCGGCAAGATCAGGAATTACAACCTCGCCAATACCTTCAGCGTAGTCCCTGTCCACGCAAGCATGAGGGCGTGGATTTATGACGGCATAAAATAAAAGGCAGCAAACTCTGGCGGATGTTTTATTTAAGAGCGGCAGAGAACTGACTTCCCTTGACATTCACCCTTTTAAATAAATGAACAAATAATGTAGATTATTATCGGCATTAAAGGATGGGGAAAGTCGAGGTTTATCTGACTAATATTACAAATCGGATATTATTCTTGTTAATTGGCTGACTAAATTTACAAAAAGA